>CAZKOK010000210.1:0-6982 GCA_964554355.1 uncultured Spirochaetia bacterium
CTTTTATATATGTATCTCATGATTACAGCGGTCAGTAAAATTACCGGCATAAGTATTAAATAGGCTATAAAGAAATTCAGTTCTATTGAGTTGTCTGTCAGGCTCTGGAAAATTCCGTCCAGTTTATACATCAAAAAAAGCAGATAAACAGGCAGTACAATTACGGAAGCAAAAAAGGCATTCCTGTTCATTATATCCGCCAGGAATCCCCCGGCTCCTCCCAGAAGAAAAATACCTGAAACAAGCAGAACAAACGACACAGCATCAATATAGAAATACTTCTGAAATATAAAATAGAAAAAGAAAAATACCAATGTATTCCAGGCACTCGTTACTGCAGAAAACAAACCATAGGGGACAATTTTCCATTTGTACAATCCGAATTTGTTTGCCGTTATGAGTATAAGCGGAATAAAAAGAATAAGCGCAAGCAATGTCAGAAATCTGAACAGACCGTTAAATTCAAACTCTTCGGTATAAACATTATACGGGTAGGGATTGTCATTTGTGACAGGAGCCAGATTATATGAAGGCAGAAAACCTGTCTTTTCAAAAATACTCTGCAGCTGATAGATGTCCTGCTTCTCAAGATTATTTAAAAGAAGATATGAATCCTGTACAGGATTATACTGATATCTGTTAAGGAGATAATTAATTTCAAAAGCATTATCCATTTTGGAAATCAGACGTACAGAAAAATCATAACTTGTTAGTTTTTCAGGAATAATAATTTCTTCTAAGATATTATCTTCAAGAACTCTGCCGAGGTAATCGTCTGTAAAAACTTCTGTATAGGGATCGTATAATTTCTGAACTTTCTGTGTGTAGGGAGATTCTGAAATAGTATTGAAATAATCTTCAAGGAGTTTCTTTTCCTCGGCGTTTTCTTCCTGGCTGAATGCAGTCTTTTTAATTATTATTGTACGGAAAATATCATCCTGATTCGTTGTTCCCCACTTATAGATATAAAAGCATTTTTTGATGTCATATACTCCATATTCCTGCATTGCCGCCTTTATTGTATTTATCAGCTTAAGAAACGCTGCCTGGTCTCTCGGCGAATCAACAATTTCCTTGAAAACAATATAGCCCTGCTCGTTTATGGCTTTAAGCAGCAGCATCAGCCCTTCTTTGGAGTGGTAATAAAGAGGGTTATTCAAAGAAAACGGCCCTTTTTCAATCTGTATATTCATAATAAGAATTTCATCATATTTATCATTTATGCTTTTCAGATAGCTGCGCGAAATCTCATCAATTATCCCGACATCTTCATACGGATAACGTGCAAAAAATGAAAACGGATTGTCCATTGATACAAGCTTTTCTATTTCAGGATGAAGATCAGCAACATCAACTTTGGACCCCGGAATAATTTTTGCTGACTTGATAATATTATCCACAGAAGGACCGATTATTAATATCGCCGGTTCACCGGTTTTCCATGGGACTCTCGGATCACGCTCTGAACCTTTTTCATAAGGTTGAATTGAATTAATTGGAATATTATTGATATTCAGGTTAAAAATATCCGAATTCTCATCAATATCATGAATATCGCCCGGGAACTGGCCGGTAAATTCAAGACGACCGTAGATACTGTCCCGGGAATATAAAAGTCTGTCTGCATTTGATCTTTTTGTTTTTTCCGAAACTTCCTTGTAGTTGTACCGAAGATCAAAATAGAGATCGTATATCCTGAGATGACCAAGCTGAGTCAAAAGATAATTCACTCTTTCTGCGTCATAAATATTTCCGTTAAAGTAATAATTCCCATCGGATTTTTTTTCATAAATCCTGTTAAGAAAAAGATAATCGTAGTTTCTGGAAAACTTGAGTGAATACCGGTCCTGAATCAGCGGCAGGATTTCAAAATCATACAGTTCGCCGTCGATAACATTTATATCAGATATCAGCGGCGGCTGCCTGATGAACGGGATTTTGCCGATACCCCATCTGTTTTTTACACCGACAACCTCAAGGATATATTTAAGCCTTTTCAGATCATATTCATCAAGATCATTCAGAATAATACTGTCTTTTTCCGAATTCAGATAATAACTTCGCGATACAAAATCCTGAGGTACGTTTTTATAAAAACTCCTTCTTCCGCTGTTTTTATCCAGTTCGGACATTATCTTTTTTTCAAATATATCAGCGGCTATTACAGGAGGTCCTGAAGTATTTATCTGAATCAGGAGGAATATTCTGATTATTACAGCGGCACATACAGAAAGTGAAATAATCTTTGCAGGAATGTTTTTTATCCTGAAACAGTTGAGAAATAGCACAATCATCGGGAGAAAAGCCAGAATAAAAAGCAGATTTTCAGTCTTTATGCTGCTGATCAGAAAAAGCGGAACAACAGCACCGACAGATCCGGAGGATATTGCTATAAATAAAAGCAGCCGCAACTTTGTTCTGCTAATTACTGTGAAAAGTGCAAGAGACACAACCGAATAGGGAATAATAAGCAGATACTGGAAGGGAATACCTTCAAAATTTATAATACTGAAATAAGACAGTAATATGGAAAAAACAAGAAAGCAGCCTGATATGATAATAATAGCAAGGATCTTGATTTTCTTAAGGATAAAATTGAGTATCCACCCTACAGTAATGCTGAAGAGTATGATCAGCGCGATCTCTATTCCAATCTGACTGTTGCCGGATACAGAAAGCAGATGAAAATGAATAGTACTCATTGCAGCAGCGTAGACGGAAAACAGAAAAGCTGCCGTTATATAAATAACAATTTCCGGCATCAGGTATCTGGATGAACTCAGAATCCTGTTCACGTTTCTGTAACCGTCACAGCCCATTCCGAACAGTTTTTTCAGAAGAAAGAAAAGCCTGTCAAAGGCATACAGAATATTTTTCCTTCTGTCAGATATCCAGCTGCGGATTTGTATCCATTTTTTTGCTATTGCATTTTTCAGTCTTTTTAATTTCCAGGACACGTATACAAGCTCCAAATAATATCTGAAAAATATCAATCCGGTGAAAGATTTTTCAGAAGATATGAAAAACCATATTGATCTTTAATATATTTCAGAACATAAACTGATCTCTTTATAATCATAAAATTATAAAACAAGGCCATTATATATATCTTCTTCAATATTTTCAATTGGAATTAAAAATCTGCATGAACTCGCATATCAGGACCGGCTCTTTCTTGGCATAACGACTGTTTTTATGGTATAAAATACAGGAAATGAAGAACACATTATTTACAGCATCTGGCGGATTTATATCTGCAGC
Organism: uncultured Spirochaetia bacterium; assembly: GCA_964554355.1. GTDB lineage: Bacteria > Spirochaetota > Spirochaetia > CAZKOK01 > CAZKOK01 > CAZKOK01. The sequence goes on from CAZKOK010000210.1 coordinate 3,262, forward strand.
TCTGGTTATATGCTTATTATTTTTTTCATCATGTTCCGAAGAACCCGGCAGATTCGATTATTTCAAAGAAGATGAATTTATCAAAACCATAATCCATAATCATGACACAATACCATTTTACGAATTATCGGTTAAAGCGGACATCCCGGGTCCTGATGCTGAAAAAAACTGGAACATCCTGGAATTCGACAGCCATAACCGGTTTATAGGCATACACCGGCAGAAACTTGCCGCTTTGGAAAACCTTTATATTCCCGTGAAATCTGACTCGGATTATTATATCTCGTTCAGTTATATTTCTGCAGAGGGCGGCAAAACCAGCAGTCCGTTTATCAGGCTTGAAGGACATCCTTCGGATAATCAATTAATGGAAAATGTATATGTTACCCTGGATGAACCTGATCAGGTTATTGCTTTTAACGGTCTGCCTGATGAAATCCGCTCTCCTGAAACCGGCCATCCATATGAGTTTGTTTCATCATATTCAGATGTTTTCTTTTTCAGACTTTTCTCCCCCGGATATTATGAATTTCGGTCTTCCCCGGATAGCAGTTATTATCAGAACTGCAATGTATTTGTTTCTCCTGTAAAGTCTGTTCACACTGACAGAACCGATATGGACTGGTATTTTACCCAGTTCAGAACAACAACAACCTCAAACTGCGGACCCACGGTTGTTTCAATGGGCATCGCCTGGGCAAAAGGAGAGATTTTTCCTGTCCAGGAAGTAAGGGAAGCAGTAGGCTGGCAAGGAAGCGGTGCAGTTTCTTTTGAAGAAATGCAGGAGGTGCTGGCTTCAAAAGGGATAAAGTCCGAAATAGTCGATTATGAAAATCCGCAGCAGATTTTCCGATTGATTGATCATGACAATCTTGTAGGTATTTCATACAACATGGCGGGAGTTTCTTTACAGAAAGATCCCGGAAATAATATGTTTGACCAGTATTATGTCGACCATGGAGGCCATTATCTTGCCGTTAAAGGATATACGTTTGATGAAAAATATTTCATTATTTACGATCCCATCCCCAGCGACTGGACAGAAAACCGTGAAAGGTATTCAGACGGAATCAGCATGTACGGAAGAAACAGGTATTATCTTGTTGACGAACTTGTCAAATCATTCATAAGGCAGCAGATCCTGATTATATACAGGGACAATTCTGATTAAAACGCGTGTGCCAGTGATCGCTGGCACCTACCGGGGTCTGCTATTTTTTAAAACACCGAAATATTAATTACTCAATCGCCTTTATTTCATTGGCAGGATATGTCAGCGCCACGATTATGTAGACTGCCATCGCAAGAACAAGCAAAAGGGTAAATCCCGATGATACTGATATTATCTGCGCCAAAGCAGTCCCTGCAACCGAAAGCCCGCCGTTCATACCCCAGGCCCAGGGCAGAAGTCCCGGCCTTTTATCGGTGAGTGCAGATAAACCGTTCGGGAACGGGATACCAAGGAAAAATGCTCCAGGAGCAATAAGCAGTATTGAAAAAATTATCCTGACAAACATCGGGGTTGAGCGGAGTCCATTGACAATAGGCGAGAGAAGGAAAAGGTAAAACAGCATGCAAAGCACAATACCGATTACAGCAACCCTTATCCTCCAGACCGCATTGTTCCTGAAGATATATCTGCTGGAAAGATTACCGATGCCTGAAATAATCAGCATTGAAGTAATTACAATTGATGTGGAGAAAATCGGATTGCTTAAAAAGAATACCAGCCTCTGGATCAGGAATATTTCGACAAACATATAACCCAGGCCAAGACATGAATAATAAATAATAACCCGGAAAATTCCTTTCTGCCCGCTGAAAAGGTCTTTCCATCTCGCAGTTACGGGAATAAGGATAATCAACAGCCCGAACAGTATTGCCTGCAGCAGTATTCCGAGAATCAGGATATATGCCCATTCTTCTGTTATATCTTTCATCTGGTCCAGATACATTCCGATTTTACCCAGTTTGAGATATCCTGAGTAATACGGACGGGAATCTTTCATCGGCTTTATATCAAAGATGTAGTTTTCGTACAGCTGTTCTTCACGTCCTTCGAAAAGTTCGAAAAGTATCAGCTGATAAAGATCGCTGTTCGTAAACTGCGCATTTGCCTGGTGAGTGGATCCTTCTTCGGTATTTTCAAAATTTCTTTTGTATGTGTCCAGTATTTCATCAATAGCAATGTCTCTTTTCTGAACGCCCGGATAATATATCGTATCAAATGAGCATTTTTTACAGAACCTCTGAAGGTCATAAATCTCCGAGTTGGTAAAAGCGGAATTTTTCACAAGAATTGTTGCTGTGGACCTAAGCAGATCGAACATGAAAATCCTGTCTTCCGGATTTTTTACTCCCTGCTTTTTCAGTGAGGAAATTACTGTGGCAAGAAGTTTCGGAATATTCCGCGGAGGATCAAGCCTGTTCCAGACCGTAATTGATAAAATACCGTGATTGTTAAGAGCGTTCATATAATCAGTAAGGGCTTCTTCGGTGTAGGTGAAGTTTTCTGTTATCGGATACCCTCCTGAATCGGAAAGGCCAATTGAATCGATCAGACTTATTTCCACAAGATCATAATACCGGGGGGTTTCAACGCAGTGGGCTCTGGTTTCACCGACATTTACTGAAATAATGGGATCTTCGAGAAGATGTCCGGTAAATTCCGAAATTACAAGGTCTTTCTTTAATAGGCTGACAATTGCCGGATTCTGTTCATAAACCGTGATTTCCTTTGCCCCTTTGTAGCGTGCAATCTGGGCATTTATTCCGCCTCCAAGATTAACCAGCAAATCTTTTGGATTCTGCAGGATTTCATAGGGAGCTGCCATCGGCAGATAATCCATATAAACAGCCTGTTCTTTGTCAAGTTTCCCCATAATACCTATCGGACCGTTTCCGTCAATATAAAGGCCCCAGAAAGGCTGTGCAGGTACAGCACCGGGCGCGGTAACACTTGCAGCATTATCACTTAAGCCGGGTGCAAAATGAAGCGACGGGCTGGCATATACATCAAGTTCTCCGGCAGGACTGCTGGAGTGATGAACAATCTGCTTAACGGGATATTTCTCCATATAGCTTATTGCTTTGAATTCAGAGATCCTGATGTCCCCGAGCTTTTTATTGTCTCCTGTACCTATAAAAAGAAGAAAGATTATCAGAAGGAAACTGCCTGCGGAAACTGCAAATTTCGGAAAAGATATCTCCCATTTCCCCATCTTTTTACCGGAAGCGGTAATCAGGTTTGCTGCGAAAACAATAATTACAATGGGAATTACAAGACTTGCCGGAGGCAGCAGATACATAAGAATTATCAAAAGGAGTCCACCGAGACCCGAGCCGAGCATATTCCAGAAATAAAGTTTGTATATTCCTTTTTCAAGTGTCAAAAACGATATACCAATGAACATGGCGCCGCAGAAAAATGGTAAACCATATACGATATAATACAGACCTATATAAATTATCTGATTGGAATGTGTCCCCAGATGTATCGGATTAAAAGGTACCAGCTGTCCAATTATATGGCTGACAGATATAAACACCATAAATAAAAGTGAACTTAAATAAAGCCACCATTCCGGATTCGAATTGATTTTTTTCTGAAGAAATGTAAGCAGTGTTCCCGAAATCCCGAAACCCAGAAGCGCTGTGCTGATTACCAGCGAACCGAAATTTGACCAGTTTCCTATTGAAAACGTTCTTATTACAAATAATT
>CAZKOK010000211.1:0-6956 GCA_964554355.1 uncultured Spirochaetia bacterium
GAGAATAAAAAAATGCTGGAATGCATACCTGGAAAAACTTAGCGAAACCAATAAAAAACTGTACGGCGGCAAAAAACTTGACTGCTGTACCATCAACAGCGAAACAGATTCAGAATACAGTCCGGCAGGAAGGAAAAATTAAGGCATATTTATGGAAAAGGAACAGGCAGCAGGAAATAACAGACATATATACGCTGTGAGCGGAATGACATGTTCATCCTGCGCACTTAATGTACAGAAAGCTCTTTCCTCGGTTCCCGGAATAATTTCTGCGAATGTAAATTTTGCCGACAGCAGAGCTGTTATTGAGACTGAAGGAGAGGGACCGGATTTCAGGGTCCTTAAAAACAGGGTAAAAGAAGCGGGTTACAGGCTTGTCAGGAAAGAAGAAATCGACCAAGCCAGAGAGATGCATGCCGAAAAAGAAAAAAAACGTATGATTGCAGCATGGGCAATTACAGCCCCTCTTACTGTAAAAATGTTTCTGGAGATGTTTGCCGGAATTATCCTGATAAATGAAAAAACCGCCTTATTCACCGATCTTGTACTGGCGTTTCCGGTAATTTTTATAATCGGTTTTCCGGTAATCCGTTCGACATTCCATGCTGTAAAAAACCTTGCTTTCAATATGGATTCGCTTATCGGGACAGGCACAATTGCGGCATATTCCACCGGAATACTTAAGCTTGCAGGGCTCAATATTGAAAATTTCGCAGTAGTCGGTGCAATGATCATGTCCATAAATTTCATCGGAAATTATCTCAAGGAGAAAGCATCGGGAAAAGCCTCCCAGGCTATCAGGCAGCTTCTTGAACTGGGAGCAAAAAGCGCTCACCTTACTGACAGTTTCGGGAATATCAGCGAGGTGCCGGTCGAAGATCTGAAAGTCGGTGATATTGTGCTTGTAAAACCCGGAGAAAAAATACCTGTAGACGGCATTATTGCCGAAGGCAGCACATCAATTGATGAATCAATTGCTACAGGTGAACCAATCCCTGTCGACAGGAAAGAGGGCGATCCGGTAATCGGGGCAACAGTTAATTATCAGGGGGCAGTCAAGGTCAGGATAAATAAAACCGGTCAGGATACATTTCTTGCAAGAATAATAAAAATGGTTGAAGAAGCCCAGGAATCAAAGATCCCGATTCAGACTTTTGCCGACAGGGTCACATCTGTCTTTGTGCCTGTTGTTCTGATTGTTACATTATTAACAATGCTGTTCTGGCTGATTTTTCCGGAAGCAGGCAGGACAGTGCTGAATGCGTTCAGCGGTATTTTCCCCTGGATAAATCCGGACAGAGGGCTTGTTTCCATGGCGTTATTCGCGGCGATTGCCACACTAGTTATCGCCTGTCCATGTGCACTGGGTCTGGCCACACCGACAGCATTGATGGTCGGGATGGGCAGGGGGGCGGTTAATGGAATTCTGATCAGAAATGGAGAAGCAATTCAGACTGCACAGAAAATTGACGTAGTTGTCTTTGACAAGACCGGAACACTAACCCGGGGTAAACCTTCCCTTGCAGCCGTGGTTACAGAAATGGATGAAAGAGACTTTCTGGCAAATGCTGCAGCCGTTGAAAACCTGAGCGGACATCCTCTTGCTGCGGCAATTGTCAGCAAAGCAGCGGATTCCGGCATCAGACTGAAAAAGGCTTTGAAATTTTCATCTGAAACCGGAAAAGGCATTCGCGCTTATACAGATGGAAGTGAAATAATAATCGGCAGCAGAAGATATTTTGATGAACTTTCCCTGAATTATGAAAAATACAGAAAGGATGCCGATGATTTCCAGAAGAAGGGATATACCCTGATTATGGCTGCCCGGGAAGGGATAGTTATCGGTATAATGGGTATTGCTGATCAGATCAGGGATGATTCTCCAAAAGCTTTGGCGGACCTGCATGAAATGGGTATAAAAACTGCAATGCTTACCGGGGACAATTATAAATCCGCAAAAACAATCGCGGAAATTGCCGGGATTGATATAGTCTATGCGGAACTTATGCCCCGGGACAAGATTGAAATTATCAGGAAACTTCAGGCGGAAGGAAAAATCGTTGCAATGGTCGGAGACGGGATAAATGATGCTCCTGCCCTGAAACAGGCGGATGTCGGCATTGCAATCGGCACGGGAACTGACATAGCGATCGAATCCGCAGATATTACGCTTGTTTCAGGAAGTCTGAACGGAGTTGTCAGGGCGATAAAACTGTCCAAAGCGACATTCAGAAAGATCATGCAGAATCTGTTCTGGGCCTTCTTTTATAATGTCGTCGCAATCCCCATGGCTGTTCTCGGGCTGCTTCATCCGGTAATAGCCGAATCGGCTATGGCCCTGAGTTCTGTAAATGTTACAGGCAACAGTCTGCGCCTGAAAAAAATTAAACTCTGACGGCTGGAGGAAATATGGTGAAGAAAACACTAAAAATAAATGGAATGTCCTGCGGGCATTGTGTCATGCATGTCAGCGAAGCATTGAACAGGCTGGACAAGGTATTAAAAGCAAAAGTAAAGATCGGAAAGGCAGAAATAAAGGCTGAAGAAGGTCTTGAAGATTCAGAACTGAAAGACGCAATTGAAAAAGCCGGGTATGAACTGGTTTCGGTTGAATAATTTTCAGGGACGGTTGATAATAATCCGAAACAGCAGGATAATGAATGAAGATGGGGAGTGTGAGTTATGAGTCCTGTTCATCTTGATAAATTGGAATCGGCAATCAGGCTTGCTGCCGCATACAATGAAGCATTTAACAGGAAGGACCCCGAATCTGTGGGCAGCCTGCTTGATGAGAACTGTGTTTTTGAAGAGCCCGGCCCTGCGCCTGAGGGAACTGTATACAGGGGAAAGGATGCCGTGCTTGGGTTCCTGACAGATTATTTAAACAATCATATTGATGTGAAAAGAGAACCGGAAGAAGTGATAGGTTACGGGAAAAGATGTATTTTCCGCTGGAAATTAAACTGGAAAAAGGAGGACGGCATCATAATGCAGATACGCGGAGTTGATATTTTTCTTGAAAAAAACGGACTTATTGCTGAAAAACTTACTTATATAAAAACCTGAATCTATTTCTGCAGATTTTCATTAACCCTGAATTTTACAATCCGTTTTATCAGGTCATAAGGAATTTCCTTATCAAGAGGGAATTTCACGGATCCTTTTGCATATTCAAAATCATGCAGTTCATCTTCAAATGCCGTAATTCCTGATAGAGCAGGGTAGAAACCTATGTGTTTTTTGTATGCTGAAAAGTGAACAAGGTTCCCGTTCAGCTTAAAGGCGGGAATGCTATAATTTATACACTCTTCAGCCTGGGGAGCTTCCTTTTTAATAATTGTTCTTATTTTCGAGGATTATTCTGACATCTTCCGGATAACATATAATAAACTCATCTATGGTTCCTGACATATATTTCCCCTCATTTAAAGGTACTTAATATTATATCAAATATTACTCAAATAACCCAGTAATGAAAACTGTATCATTTTGCTGTATATTTGTATTATCTGGAAGTATGGAGATCTGAATGAAATATAAACCGGCATTTTCTATTTTCCTTGCTCTTTTGTTTCCGGCTGTTCTTTTCGGCCAGACCGATGAGTCGGAAAAAATCAGCAGATTTCTTTCTGATATCTTTTTTGAAAGAGAATGGTCTCTGAATTGTGTAAATTTTCCCCTGATAGATCAGGGTGAAGAAATTTTCGTGGAAGAAGCAGAAGATTCATATAAGAAGCTCGAAAATAAATACGACAGGCTTTTTGCCGGTCTGTCCGGGGAAGAAATCCCGCATATAACCGTTAATAAATTATATGATATCGATGAAGCAGGTCTTCTGATTATTGAGGGTGAATTTGACCGGAATACCCTGATTGATGCATTTAAAAAAACCGGAGGAGTATTACAGCCGCATGCGGAATTTAAATACTACAGCCGAAACGGTGATATCTGTTTTTCAATACATGAGAATTTCATTGTTATAAGTGAATATAAAGACAATGTTACCGGGTTTACCGAATCCGCCTTTTATAGTCAGAATAAGGTATCGCTTAAAAGAACACTTCTGGCTGGAGACAAATTGAGCCCGGACTGGATACTTCTGACAATAGCTTCGGATTATTTTGCGGAAAATTATTTCAGGGCAATGATAACAAAAAATTCTGAATCATATACGATGACCTATTCATCTGTTTATGCAGATACAGAAAATTATGAACAGCAAAAAGCCAACTATTCCGAAAGAAAAGAATTAATGAAAAAACAGATGATCCCCCGATATGCAGATGATTTTACTCTGGAAGCAATTGATGAGTTTCTGTTTCTGGAGTATAAAATTACCGGAATAAAGAGTCTTTCAGATCTGCTTAAGCTGGAATTATAGACCGGTTTATTGTTATATTTATTATATGTCTGAAAAAAAGGATAATCCGAAAACAGCAATTATCGGAGCCGGAGCGGTTGGGAGCCTTATCGGTGCACTGCTTGCCCGGTATGGTTATGATATTACCCTGATAGGGAAAAAAGCGCATATCGATTCAATCTGCAAAAATGGTCTTTATGTCAGCGGGGCTTTGGGAGATTTTAATGTTGCGATTAATGCATCTGAAAAACTTGATTTCAAACCAGATATACTTTTTATATGCGTAAAAGTCCAGGACCTTATTTCGGCATGCAGCCAGATTACAAAATATGCTTCCGATTCACTTATTGTAACTGTACAGAACGGCATTCACGCAGATGCGATAGTTTCCGAACAGCTTGGAACAAAGAGAATAATCGGTGTTGTGGTACAATTCAATGCTCAGTACCTTGAACCAGGCAGGGTAATATACGGAGCGAAAGGTCCGGTTATAATCGGCGATTCATTCGGCAGCAATGGTGCTGAACTCAAGCAAATCGAAGAAATGCTCGCTAAAATATTCAGCGTAACTGAAAGCCGGAATTTAAGCGGGGCACGCTATTCAAAACTGCTTGTTAATGTTCTTGCAAACAGTCTTGGAGCATTAAGCGGACTGACAGCGACGGAATATATGAAGTTCAGGGAATACCGACGGCTTGGGGCTTTGCTGATGCGTGAGGCATTCAGAGTAATTAAAAAAGCGGGCATTAAACTGGAATCAATACCTGGTCTTGCAGTCAGGGATGTGAAGCTGCTTGACAGGCTGCCGGTTTTCCTGTCCTCTTCAATAATTGCCGGAAAAACAGCAAACGGACCGTTTGCCGGTACAAAACCGTCAACACTGCAAAGTCTGCTCCGCGACAAAACCACAGAAGTTGATGCAATAAACGGTGAGATTGTAAGGCTTGCAGAAGCCTCCGGTGAAGATGCCGTTTACTCCGGAAAGGTAATTGAGCAGTGCAGGATCCTTGAAAAAGAGGGACATTATCTGAGCCCTGATGAGATATCGGAGATCTTTTTTAAAGAATAATCTATAAAAACGTTTTACTGAATGCGGCTGTAAACCGCATCCGTAAAAGACCGGACAATATCATTGTCTTTTGAAAAAAAATCCTGAAGAACAAGCCCGGCTGTTTTCCGGGTGTGGTCGATCCAGTAAAGACTTCCTGCGGTATCTGCTTTGACAAAACTGGAATCGCTGAATACAGGTGAGCAGCTGCTTTTCACCACCGCTCCGCCGTAACCGTAACCCCAGTCTGCAGCTTCCCGGGCAATAACAGGAAAATCCGGATTGATTTTCGGGCAGTCAGGCTGAAGTTTGTTTTCCATCATTATTTCAATGAGATCTTTTGTTAATATTCTCCATGTTTTATATGTGCCGTAATTTTGAAGCATCTGCACAACTCGTGAGAAATCCTCCATGGTGGAATAAAGGCCGGTATCTCCTCTTCTTACAGCAGGTTTTGAATTTTCACTGAGCCTTTGTGATTCCGGACCTGTATAAATTACAGTATTGCCTGAATTATCTTCAGCAAGGATTTCAGTCAGACGGCCGGCTTCTGAAGACGGTACAAAAAACCCTGTATCCTTCATCTCAAGAGGAGCAAAAATATATTGATAAAAATAATCATCAATTGATTCATTTGTAAGATTTTCAATCAATGCACCAAGAATTATGTATGAAAGACTGTACTGCCAGCCGTTTCCGGGAGAAAATTCCAGCGGCAGATCTGCGATTTTTTTAACAATATCATTAGAAGACTGATTATTCTCAAAAATGGCAGAATCATTGTACAGTGCAGATAATCGGCTGCCTGGATTTATATGACCGATGCCGGCAGTATGGGTCAGAAGATCATGGACTGTGATTTCCTTTTCGGGTTTTTCAGAAGAGTCAAGTATTACGTGGTTTGTGAATTCCGGGAAGAACCCGGATATTTTGTCATACAGTTTTAATTTATTCTGTTCGACAAGCTGCATGACAGCAATTGCCGTAACGGTTTCTGTCAGTGTGAAGAGTCTGAAAATTGTATTTTTTTCTGCAGAATTCTTTTTAAATACATATTTGCTGTCTCCGGAAAAAAGACACTGGATAAACGGGTGTTTCGCCTGCTTCTGTTTTTCCGCCAGACCCCTGACTAATTCCGCTGTTTGCAGCCTGAGCATCCCTTCCTCTGAATGAAAAGTTGGTTTTCATATTATACCGGAAGGGAATTATAATAAAGCCCCTCTATAACCGTTCCTGTTATGTTTTTCTGTAATGATAATCCGGCTTTACCTGTATGAAAAATCAAACGGTTATCATTTTCGATTCTTCATAAAAGCGCTTGTAGCAGCGGGTTTCTCCCGAACTGACAAGTTTCATGGCTTCCCGCGGATGCTGATTAAGGATTCCTGAAATAGCATAGGGGATTCTGTATCCCCATTTGTATTTATCCATTAAAGGCTCAATGTCGGACTGGATTACTTCGATAATCGGTCCGATATCATATTTTTGTGCCGTTATTACGGGCAGAAGGAGTTCAAGAGGAGTATTTCCGGCCCCGCGGCCCATACC
>CAZKOK010000212.1:0-6947 GCA_964554355.1 uncultured Spirochaetia bacterium
TGGTCCTTGTAGCAGCAATTATTCCGACAATTATTGAATATATCGGATTGTTTTCAACACCGCTTATTTATCTGCTGCCGACAGCAGGTCCGCTTTATATGATTGCTTTTTCATATTCCGGCGGGAATTCAGTCGAACTGGTCATTGCAGGATTTTCAACTGTCCCCTGGATCATTTTATCATTTTTAGTTATCCGTAAACTGCTTGACAGATTAATTTCTATGAGAATTGGAGAGAAATCATGGATAAAATTGTAAGCGTTTCAAACATTGTAAATATACTGAGAAAGGACAGCAAAAATATTTTCAGGGACCCGCTGTTTGCACTGGTCTTTATTGCGCCGTTTCTGATAATTGCTGTTGTCTTTTTAGGCTTCCCATTAATTTCAAAGCTGCTTCTTGAATATCTGGGTTTTGATTCCAGTCCGTATTATCCGCCTGTGATTGCATTTATGTCATCCGTGCCTGGACTTCTGTGCGGAGCTGTTGCCGGCCTTATGCTGCTTGACGACAGGGATGAAAAGATCCTGATGCAGATAAGCATTACTCCGTTCGGACTTGTCAGGTATTTTATCTACAGGACCGGATTCCTTTCTGTGCTGTGTTTTATCTTTTCAATGGTATTTCTTCTGCTTAATCCGCTTACTCCGCTTAACTGGCCTAAAGCGGCGGCTGTTTCAGTCAGTATTTCGATTGAGGCGATAATCCTGGCCCTGTTTCTTGCTGTATTTGCCTCAAACAAGGTGCAGGGGCTGACTCTGGCGAAAGCCGGCGGAGTCCTGCTGATGGGACCTTTTACAGCATTTTTTATCCCGGCCCCGTTTAATTTTTTCACTGCATTTATCCCGACGTTCTGGAACGGCATGGTGGTTTTTGCTGATGGAATTCAGGCAATGCTTTATGCTGCGGGAGGTTTAATCGTTCATCTGATAATATTGTTTCTGTTTACCAGGAAAGCGCGAAAAACCCTGTCTTGATTTTCGGCAGTTTATTCTCTTGACCGCCTTGGCAAGTTCCCGTATTCTATTTATCAAAAGGGGCATTAATGTCAGAGAACCATGGATTTACTCTTGAAAAACAGGAGTACATCAGCGAACTGCATTTTACGATGAATCTTTACAGGCATAACAGGACCGGGGCAAGACTTCTTTCAATCCCGAATGATGATGACAACAAGGTCTTTGGAATAACTTTTCCAACAATCCCTGAAAATTCCAGGGGAATTGCCCATATTCTTGAACATTCAGTTCTTTGCGGTTCGAGGAAATATCCGGTGAAAGAACCGTTTATCGAACTTGTCAAAGGTTCGGTAAATACATTCCTGAATGCATTTACTTCTGCCGACCATACTTCATTTCCCTGCGCCAGCACAAATGAACAGGATTTTTACAATATTATTGATGTATATCTTGATGCCGTATTTGATCCGAGGCTTGGCAAACATGTGCTTGCCCAGGAAGGGTGGCATTATACCCTGGAAAAGGACAGCGGCGATCTGGGCATAAAAGGTGTGGTATTCAATGAGATGAAGGGGGTCTATGCTTCAGCTGATTCCTATGTCTATCGAAAAATGCACCAGATGCTTCTTGGGGGCACACCTTATACATTCGATTCAGGCGGAGATCCCGAAGTTATTCCTGAACTTACATACAGCGAATTCCGCGATTTTTATAATAAATGGTACCATCCTTCAAATGCCTATATCTATTTTTACGGTGATGATCCCGAAGAAAAAAGACTTGCCAAAGCCGGAGAATATCTGGACAGATACGAATACTCGGAAATTAAGTTTCCGGATTTATGTTCGGCCGACTGGAATGGAAGGAAAACACTTGAATTTCCATATCCGGCAGGAGATGCGAAAGACCTGAATTATAAAGCCCTCGGATGGCTTCTGCCGCCGAATGATAATCTGGACCAGGCCGCCGGGTTGTCCCTGCTGAGTCATATTCTTCTGGGAACTCCTGCTGCTCCATTAAGGAAAACGCTTATTGAAAGCGGTCTTGGAAAGGATATAATCGGGTCCGGAGTGAATACCGATTATGCCAGGTTATATTTTACAGTCGGAATGAAAGGAGTGACCGGGGAAAACCCGGATAAGGTTGAAAAACTCATTTTAAACACGCTTGGCGAATTTGCAGAGAAAGGCCTGGAAAAGGATGCAGTGACAGCAGCGCTTAATTCCATAGAATTCAGGCTCAGGGAGAATAATTCTGAACGAACTCCGAGAGGCATGGTCCATATGCTCCGTCTGGTTCCCTTCTGGATACATAATGACGATCCGTTCGGTCCATTAAGATTTGAAGATTCACTGAATAAAATCAGAAACAGCCGGAGCTATTTCGAAGACCTGATAAATAAATACCTGCTTTCCAATGATGATTTCATCTCGTTTACAATGCTGCCGGATACAACCCTTATTGAAAAGAGGACAGAAAAAGAAAGAAAAAAACTGAATGAATATAAAAAGAAAATAGATGAAAAGAGCGAGCAAGAAATACTTTCACTTTCGGAAGAACTGACAAGGGCCCAGTTGGAGCCCGATTCTCCGGAAAATCTTGCGAAAATACCCGGACTTAAGGCCGGGCAGCTTGACCGTGAAATTAAAATAATCCCTTCGGAAGAAATACTGTTCGACGGACAGCCTGCCGGATATATGCATCAGCTGACCACAAACGGGATAGTTTATTTTGATTTCGCTTTTGATTTATCCGGAGTACCGGAGAGGCTGCTTGGGCTTGTTCCTGTTTTTTCGAAATGTCTTCCCGAGATGGGAACAGAAAATGAGGAATATTCGAAAATTATACAAGAGATCGGCATAAATACAGGCGGGATTAAAATTTCAAAATTTATTTCACCTGTAAGAAACTCGGATAAAACGGTTTCATACCTGATGATAAGGGCAAAGGCCGTCGCAGAAAAGACTGAAAAGCTTGCTGAAATACTGGTCAAGCTGTTCAGGCATATCAGCTGGAACAACAGGCAGCGTTTTATGCAGGCGCTTCTTGAGGAAAAAGCCGAATATGAAGCCGGGATTATCCCTTCCGGACATGTAATTGCGCTGACAAGACTGCGGGCCGCTTTTTCCAGGTCCGGCTGGCTGCGCGAAAAAATCGGAGGCGTATCGTACCTGCTTTATCTGCGTGAGCTTGAGAAAAGAGCCGGTGAAGACTGGACGTCTGTGCTTAATGATCTCGAAATGCTTTACCGCAATATAATAAACCGCAGTTCCATGATTGTTAACCTGACGGCAGATCCTGAAAACTGCGGAAAGAGTATTGAAGTTATTTCAGGCATCCGTGAAAAAACTCCGGCCGAAGAATCAAATCCTGCAGAATGGGGTTTTACCGATACAGCTTTAGCAGAAGCGCTGATGATGCCTACTCAGGTTAATTATGTCGGAAGCGGATACCCTGCCGTCTTTACCGGCAATATACCTGTCGGGGCGCTGTCTGTGGTTCAGAAATATCTGAATACAGATTTCCTGTGGAACAGTATCAGGGTACGCGGCGGGGCTTACGGAGCCTGGTCGTCGTTTGACAGCCTTGCGGGAGATTTTACTATTGTATCATACAGGGACCCTCTGCTGGCAGAAACTATTTCCGCTTATTCGGAAATACCGGAACTGCTTTGCGGGATCAGTCTGACATCGGAGCAGCTTGAAAAACTGATAATCGGAGTTATCGGAGATCTTGATACTCCTCAGCTTCCGGATGCCCAGGGCTTTACTTCACTTAAAAGGATTCTCTCAGGCATAGATGACCAATACCGCCGGAAGTACCGGGACGAGGTATTTTCTGCAGGAAATAATGAATTCCGGATTGCGGGCCGGATTATAAAGGATAGTTTACTGAAAAAACGGGATGTTGTTCTCTGTTCCAGGCAGTCCCTGGAAAGATATCCTGATCTTGCCGGTAAGTTCAGCATTTTCTGGATATAATTCTCCGGGCTATTTCTGTTTGTTTCTCTTTTTTCTGGCCAGGTAGAGTCTTGCTGATATATCGAGACTCTCGTTTTTCTGTTCAAACCAGTGTTCGGTTTTCCGGTATTTATCCTTTTCCTTTGCAATATTTCCGCGGATGATGTCCTGAAGTTCGTCATAATTGTATTTCCTGTTTCTGGGCTTCAGGCGGTAGACAAGGGTTTTCAGGAAATGGTCCGGTAATACCTGTTTGCGGCTGAAAAGATCTGCAATAAACAATAACAATGCCAGAAGTGCAAGCAGCGGCCAGAGTTCTTTCAGTACAAGCTGAAATTTCTGTGTTGCTCTGTAAATATTGCCGTCTTCAAAATCGGTAAGCTCCATGAAACTTCCTGATGTTTCTTCTGAAATGTTTTCAAGATAATTCTGATTTATCTGCCGGGGAATATACTCTGAAGAGTAGGGGACTGCAAATGCATACGTCCTGGGCGAGACAGTATACTCGCTGTTTTCATTATAAACCGTAAAGAAATATTCACCATCATCAGTAACGGGAAAACTGAACTCATACAACCCGGGAGCCACCTGTGTTATATCATCCTCAGTTACGTCTCCGGAAGCTGAAATAAAATTGGTTTTTAGATCCAGGTCATTAATAAAATCGTCCTGGGAGTTCAAGGCATTTACCGTAAGAATTCCCCGGCTGTCCTGTCTGTCAATTGATACAAAAAGTTCCTGCTGGGACTGCGGTCTGACAAGCCATCTCATAAGCTGCGCTGTGAATTTGGGGAATTCTTTCCAGGTAAGCCAGTCCCTGCCCCATGCCCCTTTAAGATCGGAAGTAAAAGCCGCAGTTCTGCCAAGACCGTACTGCATTTTTGATAAAAGCGGATTATCTCCGACTGATGATATCAGCTGCTTGGCAACGGGTTTATTATACGTCAGGACAAAACCGCCCAGGGCCGGGAAATCAGTATCGATGTTTTTCAGAATATCATCCTGGCTTGCAAGGACCGGTATAAACGGTTCGTTTATCATTATCCCCCTGGAAGCAATCAGTGTTTCAGAAGCAAAAATCTGGGGGACATTTCTTATATCTGCTGTAAAATAAGCCCTGCCTTTTCCCCATTTCGCGATATTGCTCATCAGTTCCTGGTCGGAATCTTTCCCGACTGAAACTGTTGAAATGGTTATGTCCTTTGCGGCCATGGCTTTGGATATTTTCTCAAAATCCGCCTGTTCAGTCAGCCCGTCAGAAAGGATAATAAGATGTTTGACTGCAGCTTCGGAGCCTGTAAAAAACTGATATGCTTCCTCCAGAGCAGGATACAGAATGGTCCCTCCTCCCGTTTTAAGGGATGATATCCTTGTAAAGATCTCCCTGTTGTTTCCGGCAATAGTGGTGGGAAGGATCCATTCATAATCGGCATCAAAAGCCAGACATGCCACCTGGTAGTAAGGGTTCAGCGTATCGACAGCAGCCAGTACGGCTTCCTTGACCAGGTCAAGCTTGGTCTGACTGGCGGAAAGGTGATCACTCATTGATCCGGATTTGTCCACTACCATTAATAGCGACATACTCGGAATATCCATAGTGCTTGACACATCCATATCAACCGGCAGCATGCGTTCAATCGGAGAACGGTAATATCCGCCGACGCCGAAACTTGAGTCGCCTCCTATCATCAGAAATCCTCCGCCGGTGTTACGGACGTAGGATTCTATCAGTTCCATTTTTGTAAAAGAGAGATCGTAGGAAGGCACATTGTCGAAAATTATTGCGTCATACTGAACAAGCTCCGAGAATGTGTCGGGAAGCGAAAATGAATCGGTAATATCAATATCGTACAGCTGTGTCTTTAATGAATTGACCAATGAGCTGGAAATCTGGTTCTGCTGATGAACATAAAGAACGGATGAAGCCCCGGTAACATGAATAATCTGATTGTAATAGTTATTCTCCTGAATGGTATCAATCATCGGGTTCAGAATTATTTCGTAAGAATGAGTTCCTTTGCTGTCCAGGGTGCTCGTATATGAATAGGAATTGTCGCCCGGCATAAGCTGAACAGGGGTTTCTCCAAGATATTCGCCGTCCCTGAAAATACTCAAAAGCCCTTCGGTCTGCACTGATGATTCAATATAAACCGTAAATTCATGTGTCTGGTTAAGCCTGACGCTGAACGGCGAAATAACATCTCTGATATAACATTCATTGCTGAGTTCCAGCGAACCGAGAGGAACAGTATCAATCCGGATACCTGAACGCGAAGCAATCCGCGCAGCCTGCAGGGCATTGCCGTTTGTCTCGAGTCCGTCGGAGAACAGGACAATCCTTGATTCTCCTCTGTCGGGAAAGCTTCCCATTGCCGAATATATCGCCTTGCTGATATCCGAACCCTTTCTTGAGACAATCGAGTTTATTTCCAGGTTGGGAAGAATATTTCTCGGAGTAAATTCAATGGAAGGTTCTTCGCCGAAAACGATCAGCCCGCTCGTATCTCTGGGACCCATGTTTTCGGTCTGCCTTTTAATATATTCCAGGGCTTCGCGCCACATATATTCGGGAATACTGTCCGACATATCCAGAACGTAGATCACATTTACCTGTTCAGTCGCTCTGGTTATCTGGAGACCGGCAAGCGCAAGCGTTATCAGAATAAATACCGCCAGGCGCAGAATACTGGAAATCCTGATTCTTTTATTTCTGTTCCTGGTTTTAATGAACAGAAAAACCATAAGAGGAATTATTAAAATAAAAAGCAGAACCCAGGGGTTATCAAATATCAGTCCCATTTCTTCATCCAGATTAGCCACTCCGCAATGATACAAAGCAATGCGATAAATATAAAAATGTACCAGATTGGAGTGTAGATTGTCTGATAGTCCGCTGAACCATCTTCATTTATCCCGTTTGTCGATGATAAAACCTTTGGGGTAATATCAGACTCTTCGGGATCAGTCATGTTAACTGCAAACGCCGAATTATAACCGGGACCGCTTATTCTGTAAAAACCAGCCTGTTC
>CAZKOK010000213.1:0-6919 GCA_964554355.1 uncultured Spirochaetia bacterium
GCCTCGACGACATGGCCATCAAAATCCAGGAATTCCTCAAGGAATACAACGGCTGAAATCCCTCACGCGACGACGCTACGAGTGGGATACTTCAAGAGAATCCCAATGACTTCCGTGAGAAAAATATATTTCACGGAAGTCATTAAATTTTTCTTTTATTGTAACACTCGTCGCGCCGTTGCGTGATTTATTTTTCTTTGGAAATAATCTTCGGCAGTACAGGCTTAAGGCGGCCGTAGAGGAGGGTGCCGAGGAAACCAAGGGCAAGGCCGGCTGTGCCGATCAGGACTTTAAAACCTTCGCTGATGCCCGGAAATACTGCGGAACCAAAAACAAAAAGTGTAATAAACATGAGAAGAGGGAAGATAAGAAGCATGAATGAAGCCGTTATGGTTTTGGAGCCGGGCAGTTCGTAAATGACACGATCACCGGGTTTGATTTCCAGGTTTCCCGGGTTCTCTGCCGGAAAAGGCCTTTCCTTGACTCTGCAGATTGATTTACCTGCACAGGTCCGGCAACCTTCTGCAGAAATACATGCAAGTTCAATTTTCCTGCCTTCAATCTTCCTTACTATCGCCGTTTCCGTCATTATATTCCTCGTCGCATTCAATGCATATTCTTTCTATTGATTCAGTCCGGCCGTCCATTCCGATATCAAGTACAACACCCTGAACCTCGAGTTTTTCCCAGGAGTCGCGTGAGCGCTCCGGCACCTGTGTGATAAATTTACGAATTTCCACCTCGGAAAGCAAGCCCCCGACCGATTCCAGGCTTCCCGTTCTTCCTGTATCGCAGATAACTGCAGTGCCGCCGGGCATTATGTGTTCGTCAGCCGTCAGGACCTTGGTATGAGAACCGGTAACGGCAGACACAAGACCGTCGGCAATATAGAACATGGTGTATTTTTCGGCAGTAGTCGCGGCATGAAAATCAAGAATTATGATAGAGGTTTCTTCTTTTATTCTTTTTACTATTTCAGGAAGGAAAGTATAGGGATTGCTCAGGTGGACACGATTAAAGCCGGCCTGTCCAAGCAGGCTGACAACAGCGATCTTCCTGTCGCCGTTATTATAGATCCACCAGCCTCGTCCAGGATTACCAGGAGGATAATTAGCCGGTCTTAAAATATAGGGAGCCTTCTTTATGTGCTCGATCATGTCTTTCTTGTAAAAAATTTTCTCACCTGAAGTGATTACATCAATACCCAGTTTATGCAGATATACTGAATGGTTTTTACCGATACCGAAACCACCTGTAGCACCCTCGCCGTTGGCGATAACGAAATCAATCTGTTTTTGCTGTTTTATTTTCGGCAGCATTGCCTTAACGCAGAAAATACCGGATTTTCCGACAATTTCGCCAATGCACAAAACTCTTATCCCCATTACACACCCCGGTCTGTAAACTTGTCAGGTCAATCAAAGGTTAACAGAAAAAACTGGAAGTGTGAATAGCCGGTGAGAAAAGGGAAAAAGGGTTTCAAACGGGGGCAGACACATCTGAAAGAGACAATGCAGGTGTCAGCGATCGCTGACACGAGGGGTATGCGTTAATGAAAACCGAACCAGGGGGAATATTAACCCGATTTCCCGGTCTTTTCAGGCCATATGTAGCAAAATGACACTATAATAATTTTTTCTTTGATATTTTACTCTGAAAAATCATTGGTAAAAGTGTATAAATCCTTGTACGCTATAGATTTAAGTTATTTTGTCGGATTTAATAATCAATTGGCACAGACATTGCATTATTAATAATGAGCGTTGCTCACTGAAGGCGCCGGAAGGGCCTTCTTTTATATGCCGCCGTAAAGGGGCAAAAACACTTCAGTCAAAGAGGAAAAAAAATGAGGTGTGATATGAAAGACAAATTTTCATTTGATCTAAGGGAAATCCTTGACGAAATCTTCGAAGCATCTGAAAACTTTCAGGAAGAAATGAAACAGAAATTCGGTCATGGACCCCATGGTTTCTGGAGGCACTGGGATGAAAGAGTCGACTTTTATCCTGCGTACGCCTATCCGCCCGCAAACGTCTACATGGACAAGGAAAAAAGCATTTATTTTGAATTCGCCCTGGCAGGTTTCAGGGAACAGGACGTTAATCTCGAGTTTATCGGTGATTATATGGTGCTGAATGTGAAAGGGCCGGAAGAAGTGGAGAACAAGGACGAATACAGGTATTTTAAAAGACGCCTGAAAGTTAAGGAAATAAAGGACCAGAAGTATTACGTGCCTGCAGATAAATTCGACAGGGAAAACGTAAAAGCCGTTTATAAAAACGGAATGCTCAGGGTCACGATTCCTGCAAAAGAAACCGTGGAAACACAGGACGGAATTAAAATCGAGATTGTCAGGGAGGCAGAATAATGTTACAGTTGATAACAGGAATAGTACTGGGATATCTTTTTAAACCGCAGATAGACAACCTGATTAACAAATTCAGGAACAGAAAGAAAGAAGACAGTAACTGGGAAGAATAGGAGGAATATATGTTCTGGGGAATCATTATAGGACTGGCAGTAGGCTATCTGTTTCATAACCAGATTAACGGAGTTGTTAAAAAAACAGGTCAGCTTATTGCATCCAAACGGAAAAAGAAAGACGATTACTGGGATGATTAATTCCCGGTAAAATAATCTCGTGATTCTGCTGTCTGTCGGGTATCCGGCGGGCAGCTTTTTATAGCTATGAATAACACGGATAAGGAGTCACCCTGCCAACATATGTAGCCGTCTGCGATTTCTGACGCGAAGCGGGTACAGACCCGTTATGCATTTGCTTTATGATATTGACAGGCAGAGGAATTTTTGACTATATTAAATACCACAAATTGCCCAGGTGGCGGAATTGGTAGACGCGCTAGATTCAGGTTCTAGTGGCCGCAAGGCTGTGGAGGTTCAAGTCCTCTTCTGGGTATTCAATAAAAAAACAGGCTTTATGCCTGTTTTTTTATTGAATGGCTGTAAAGAGGGGATTTGAACCTCCGAGCGAACGCGCGACGATAGGAGCGGAAGCAAAACAGGATGTTTTGCGCCATTGAGTGAAGCGGAGGAACGGCGCGAATACGTGTAGCGCAAATCACCATGGATGGCTATAAAGTTATTGCTTTACAAGGAATTATGCGTTTTTTTAACTTCCTGTTATATCCTGTAAAACGACAAAGATCATCAACTATAGTTGAATTATAGTTGAATTTTTTATCATAAGAAAATCAACAGTTGATGAAATAAATAAGTTTGATAATTCGGAAACGTAAAAAAACGCATTGAGCTGCAGAACACCTCACATGAATGGATGGCACATTATTGCGGAGTGAAACACGGAAAATTTATGTGGTGGATAAAGAACGGTAAATCTCCGGATGTATATACGGGGCTTAGGCTGGCATCTGCGTTCGGGGTAAGCATAAAAAGTCTGTTCAGTGAGAATGATGTTGAAGATGAAAGGCTAAACCATGAATTAATTTATCTGCTTAAAAAACTGAACAGGGACCAGCTGAGGGATGTAAAAAAGCATCTGGAGAAGTATAATAAACAGAAATAAAGGGAATCAAAGAGAAATATTCCATTCTTGTTATCAGCATAAATGCTGATAGGGAATTTCCCATAGTATTTCCAGGCTTCTGTTCTCATTATTCGGGGATCTGTTTTATTGAGTATTTTCTTCAGAAATTATCATGAATACGAAATCCCATATTTCAAGGAAAAGATTATCTTCACCGTCAGTTTCGCAAAATGTCTTTTCCAGATAAGGAATTTCATTAAATGTATTTGATTCATTATTGTTTAAAATCGTGAATGATTTGCTTTTCATCTGGACATCAACACAAACAGGGATATCGATTGTTTCTTCTTTTATCTCTCCTGATTTAAGGTTCAGGATTTTAATGTTGCATACAAGTTTTTCCAGGTGCTGTTTTTCCGGATTATTGATTATTTCGCCTTGTTCATAAATGAGCTTTTTTACATCAGGTTTCGGGTTCCCGTCAATAATAATAAGAATGTCAGCTTCGCCTTTTTTAATATCTTTCATTATTTTAGATTTTTCCAGGGGCGATCCTGTATAACAGATATCGGCAATGATCATGTTATTTCCCAGCCGGGGAGTGATTACATCTGAGTAATTAAGGAGTGTGAAAAACTCGAAATCACCGGAAAAAATATCAAGTTCCACAATGAAAAAAAGTCTGACCTGTCCTTCAGAAAAAACCGGAGTGGCTTTCCCAAAAAAGATAAACAGCATGATGAATACAAGGAATAAAACCCTCCTGCTTGCAGGTTTTTTACTTAAATTCACTTTTAACCTCATCATTTCCCGGATATAAAAAATCCAGTCCTGGATATCCTACTACCGAATTGATGTTTTGTAAAGTTTTGCAAAAGACTGGAATTCATAAAGAACTTGTTTACTTTATTGCCCGGATATAGAATAATATATGTATGGGTACAGGTATGGAAGGCGGACAGTCCGTTCAGGCTTATCAGGATTTTAATAAAATGGCGGAAATGCTCAGTACAATACTTACCGGGGCTCAGACGCAGCAGACCGATCTGGCCGATAAGCTGATCCGGGTAAGTATTGCCGGTTCTGTCAACATCAATGAACTTGACTACATGGGCAACCTCGTTGATATGTACGTCTGACTGATCTTTTTTTCAAATTAAATTTAGGCTGATTCTCTTTTTATAAGTATATTATATACAGGATTATTCTATTTATATTTGGAGAAGAATGATGGCTGACGGTAAAGAAAAGAAAAACCTGGTGCTTGGAAAAATCGACAGATTTCTGCAGAAAAGACCCATATGGGCCTGGTGGATTTCATATGTTGTAATTACGGGCGGATTGTTCGGCCTTTTTTATCTGGCATTTTATCTGCTTGGGATTAAGCCCTGGCTGAGTGTCCTGCTTCTGATTACTGCAGGAATAGTATGGGGCAGCACAAAATTCTATAAAAACAAAAAAGGGTCAGGAGATTCAGCCGCCCGGTCTGATGATTATTCCGAATAGTCATATTGCCCGTTTATCACTGAGGTCAGGTAATTACTGATTTAAGTATTCCGCCGGGTCTGGCGGATTTCCTTGATTTATGCAATAATATCAGTTCAGATAATTTAATCAAAGGAAATGCCTGATATGAAAAAATCAACATTTACATTATTGTCTCTGGTTTTATGTACTGTTCTGGCAAATGCGCAGAATCAGGTGGAGAAGGAGAAGGAAATAAATTTTACGGCAAGGGAATGCGCTTCGGCCCCTGTTATAGACGGCAAAGCTCTGGACAAATGCTGGGAAAAGGCTGAATGGTATCCGATAGACAAGGTCTGGATCCCCTGGGGAGGCAGTATGGATCCTGCGGATTTTTCAGGCCGCTTCAAGGTAAGCTGGTCTTCGGTTACCGACAGGATTTATTTTCTTGTTGAAATTACGGATGATGTGCTTGTTGATGGATATAAATATCCAATCCCCAATTATCACAACTGGGACGTGGTTGAAATATTTTTTGACGAAGACGCATCGGGCGGGGACCATACCCTGAATCAGAATGCTTTTGCCTATCATATAAGCTGCGGCAATGAAGATACTGAATTTGAAGCAATGGACCTTGCAGCCGGCTGGAAAGCGATGAATTATTCCTCACATCTTGAATGCGTTATTGAAAAGGATGAAGAAGGCCGGTATATCTGGGAAATTTCATTGAAGGTCTATAATGACAAATATAATCCTGACAGAAATGATAATCCGACAGTACAGCTTGTTGCAGGTAAAATAAGCGGGCTTTCACTTGCCTACTGTGATAATGACGATCCTTTGGAAAATCCCAAAATGAGGGATAATTTCATCGGCACAATTGATGTTCCCAGGGCAAATTTCAACGATCACTGGACGAATGCTGACTGGTTCGGCAGGCTGAAACTTGTCAAATGATGCCTGACAGCGATGAGTTTCTTTTCGAAATAGCGAACACAAAAATGCCTTTCGGCAGGTATGCGGGGGTCAGGCTAATAGATCTTCCGGAAGCATATGTTCTCTGGCTTAAGGAAAAGGGCTTCCTTGCCGGCAGACTTGGAGTTCTGCTTGAATCTGTTTATGAAATCAAACTCAATGGTCTTGAATATCTGTTTGACAGACTGAAGAAGTAAAAACAATACCTGTAAAGGATGTAATATGCACCCGGAAATAAAAAGACTGTTTAATCCTGATATTCTGGATGAAATCAGGGGTAGATATCAGATTGACTGTGAAATGAAAGAGCTGGACGGGTTTGAGAGTTTCATTTATGAATTCAGGAAAGGTGACGAATCATTTATCCTGAGAATTTCCCACAGTTCACGGCGCAGCAAAGACCAGATTACAGCCGAACTGGAATGGATCAGGTATCTTTATGAAAACGGCATGAATGTATGCCGAGGGGTCCTTTCGGCAGGGAAGCATATCGTGGAATCAGTAAATGATAACAACGGCGGTGAGTTTATTGCCTCGGTTTTCTACAAAGCTCCCGGCACTCCGCCCTGGAAAGCGGAATGGGACCCCGCTTTTTCCGGACATTACGGCAGAGTAATAGGGAAAATGCATTCATTAAGTAAAAAATACAAACCTGCAAAACCGGAGTGGAAAAGATATGAATGGGATGATCCCTGTAATATGGATATTTACTCCAAGATGCCTGCTTCTGAAAAAAAAGCCATGCATTATTTTGAGGAACTGATCGGTCATTTCAATACTATTCCCAAAGACAATGACAGCTACGGACTGATTCATCAGGATGCGCACGGCGGCAACTTCTTTGTCGAAGACGGAAAGATCTGGCTTTTTGATTTTGATGATGCAGTTTACAGCTGGTTTATCTATGACATCGCAATGGTCCTGTTTTACAATCTTCTTTTTAATACTGATGACAAAAAGGCCATGAAGGAT
>CAZKOK010000214.1:0-6910 GCA_964554355.1 uncultured Spirochaetia bacterium
CCTGATTCTGCACTGCTATTCATCCGGCAGTGAATTCGCATATAAAGCCATGGACCATAACTGTTATTTTTCATTCAGCGGAAATATTACCTATAAAAATGCAGAAAGCATCAGGGATGTCTGCAGGTTTGTTCCTGCTGACAGGATTCTTCTGGAAACAGACAGCCCCTATCTTGCCCCTGTGCCTTTCAGAGGAAAGATAAACACTCCGTTTTTTATTGAACATGTATACCGGCAGGCAGCGGAGCTTAAAGCAATGGATATTGTTGAACTTGAAAATACGGTATGCGATAATTTCTGCAGATTATTCAGTTGAATAGATGACTGTCATGTTTTTTCCGCTGCGTTTGGCGGAATACATGGCCTGATCGGCACGGTCAATCCATTTTTCACGGCTTTCGTTTTTCTGCAACTCTGCCAGTCCGATGGAAACGGTAACAGGAAGTTTGTTATTGTCATTGTCAAAAATATCAGTCTCTTCCAGAAGTTTCCTGAATCGTTCTGCAATATTATAGGACAGACTTAATTCAGTATTTGGCAGAAGTACAAAAAATTCCTCTCCCCCGTATCTTCCGGCATGATCATATTTCCGAAGGGTTTTTCGAAGCTGACTTCCGAAGATTTTAATTACTCTGTCCCCGATAAGATGGCCGTGGTTATCGTTTAGTTCCTTGAAATCATCAATATCAAGCATCATTCCGGTTAAGGCCGTTCCCGTGCGGTTGGCGCGCTCTATTTCAAGATCAATAATTGAAAAAAGGCTCATTCTGTTCAGCAGACCGCTTAACAGATCAAAACGCGCGATTTTTTCAAGTTTTTCATTTGAATCGGAGAGTTCTGCATTTATAAGTTCAATATTTGAAAAAGCCTGCTTCAGGTGCATATGCTGATCAAGGATCTTCAGCGAGAGGGCTTCTTCATTCTTTACAGCCTGTCTGAAGAAATTCCTTTCCTCGATTATATTAAGCTGCTGTTTGTATCTGATGAAAGATGCTTTAATTCTGTACATGAATTCGGTTTCATCAACCGGAAGTCTGATAAAATCATCAAATCCGGATTTGGAAAGTTCGCTTATGTCTTTATTCTTTTCGCAGAGATATATAATCTGAACAGGTTTTTCATGATATATATTTCTGATAACTGAGTAATTCCTGTAAATCCTGTCCATAAGTATAATAATTATATTGTATTCGCTTATTCTGCTGCGGATTTCCCTGAGCGACCCTGAGCTGTAAAACTGATAGTTATCATGATTAATCAGCCTTTCAAGATTATCCCTGAGAGTTTTCTTTTTTGTTATTAGCAAAATTCCGTATTCCACCATTTTTGCCTGATTATCTTTATTTTATTTTATTGTATTTACCGGGTCAATTAAAAAAGCTTATTCGATATAATCTGAATCATGCCTATCAGGGCCCCTAAAAAAGCACCGAATATATTAATCCACTTTAAATGCTTCTGTATGACAGAAAGAAGTATTTTTTCAACATTTTTTATATCAAGTGAATTTATCTTGTCAACGACAAGATCCTTAACATTAATACTGTCGAGTATTTCAGGTACTTTTTTATTTATTACCGATATAACCTGGACGCAGAGATACTGATCAAGTTCATCCTTGAAATTTTCCGATATACCCAGAAGCGCCCGGACAGGTTCATGCTTTCTGCTTTCGAATATGTTTTTGACTATGTCCATGATATTGCCGGACAGGCCTATCAGTTCAGTATTTCTGATTCCTTCCCGTACTCCTTCTGTAAGCCTGTCCATCAGTTCGTCCCAGGTAAGATCGGTAAATGCAGCAAGCAGTTCACGTACTGTTTCGTCCCCTTTCAGGATTGCAGGTTTTAAGGCTTTAGGATTATTAAGTTCCCGGATAATCGAATCAAGAAGATATTCTGCAAAATTATGGATTGTTTTCTGGACCAGAAGCGATTTATCGCCTATCAGATCAAGAAGATATTTTTCACGAAGCGTTTTTATTTCGGAAGAAATGCTTGAAAAAATATTATTTTTATTTTCAGGTGAATTTCCCGAATTCTCAATCTGATTGATAATGTCCCTGATAATCTCATCCATCTTGTCGGCAATGGTTTTGTCATACTGGCCGGCAGTAACAATGAATTTCTGAAGAGTGTTTAATTTGTTGATGATGTTCTTGACAATGATCCGGCCGCGGAATGTAAGCTCCTTGAATGTTTTTTTATGCCTGAGCCAGCGTACCAGTGAATGCAGCAGATAGGGATAAATTATATCAAGGGTCGAAAGTATTTTTTCCTCTTTCTGTTCAGAAAGAAAATCGCCGATGTACGGATTTGATCCGAGGATATTGCAGGATATCGTATCAACATAATAAAGCACCGCATTTTTAAGATTATCGCCGGAAAGCAGTTTGGCAACGGGGTTTTTGCCGAGTTGCTTGCCGATTGATCCGAATTCGCTGATTTTCCTGCTGCCGATTAATTCAAGAGCAAAAACCATGATATCATTAACAAGATTATCAGCAATGGGAGATTTTTTAAGCTGCGTCCAGAATTTATTAAGCAGGTCCTGAATTTTCCTGTCCTGTTTACCGGGTGAAACCTGTTCGGCAATTGACGCGGGTGTCAGTTCAAGCAGATCTCTTGTGAAATTTTTAACATATTTATGTACGCTTTCATTAAAAGCCGGAGTTGCTGTCTGCATGCGCAGGGCATCTTCGGTAAGCAGCTGTGACTGGACCATGTTTCCCACACTTTCTGCGAAACTGTAGCGCTGGCGGGGCAGTATTCCTGGTGTAAAAGGTATTCTCATTTTGAATATCTTTTTCTCGGTATACGGCCTGAACAGCATGCCTATGGCAATGGCATTGGTGATAAAACCGATTATGGCCCCAAGCAGAGGAGGAAGAATCCATGGAAGTATTTCATGCAGAAACCAGGACATAATTCTACAGACCCCTCGATGCGGTTTCTGCGGAATCATAAGACGAGTAAAAATTAACGTATCCGCCGAAGATCCAGCCTACAATAGTGTTGTATTTTGCCTTGTACCAGAAATCTTCTTTTCCGTTTATTTCACTATTATTAATACTTCTCGCAATTATTTCAACAACCGAGCCTTTCCATATCGTATTGATGATATCCGATTTTTCATCAGGACTAGAATGCATCCTGACATGAGTTGAAGCGCAGACAGCCCAGCTTTGTCTTTCTGCCAGTATTGATGAAGGAGGCAGTTTTATGTCCTCTATTGAATTGTTCCTTACGCAGGAATATAGCGACAGAGACAATATTACAGATAAAAAAAAGCTTGATTTAATTCCCATTATTGTTCATCTTAATGACTATGTTTTCCAATAATATACTAAGTAAAGCAAATATAGCATATCTTTTATTTTTTGTCACAACCGCTGCGCTTCCCGCAGAAAGCATTATTTCAGCCGATATCCAGGCAGGAGGGCAGCTTGTCTGGTATTTCGGTGATAACGAATATTTCCTTTACCCCGGGCTTGATGTCAGGGGAGATTTCAGTTTTAATATAACAAGTGCATTCTCGCTGGGAATCTGTGCAGATTTTCTGATTTTTCAGCAAAGCTCATATTATAATAATGCGGCAAGGGCCCCGTTCAACGGATTCAGCGGGGGAATAACTGCGGAATGGGATATCCTGGACGGGAAAGGCGGAAAGGGCTTTTGCCCGACAATTGGTGCGGATATCGGTGCAGGATGGTATCTGTATCATACAGCCGACCATCTTTTCTTTATGCTTAAGGGTAGATTGAATCCCGCAGTTTATTACGGCAATTTCTATCTTGCGGTACCGCTGCACTTTATGTTTTTTCCGTTCGGGGATTTCGGATTCGGATTCGGAATTAATATTGGAATCGGGTTTCAGGGATATGAAAAATAACAGGTTTTTTTCAGCAGTAATATTCACGGCAGTATTGTTAAGCAGTGCTATTGTTATGTCATGCTCTTTCAGACCAGGTGAAATCTCGGGATATGCGCTGTTTTATGCAGTTGAGCAGAGATATGTCGATGCAGGAATTACAAATCTTAATTATACTGTAGATGATGCCCAGGCCATGGCCGCTCTTTTTGCATCAAAAGGATATGATGTAACAATAAGAACAGAAACAAATGCTACACTTGCCAATTTTTATGCAGATATGGCCAATTACAGTACAGTTGTTAATCCGCAGGATATTTTTGTTTTCTATTTTTCCGGCCACGGAGGGGGAATCCCTGATTCAGTATATTCATCCGATCCGTTAAGTGAAATGGGTGATGGGTTATACAGGGAAAGTCTTATTCTGTATACCACAGAAACACAGGTTATCGATTGGGTTAATAATGCGGATTATGAACATCTTGATGTTGTGGCATTAATGGATTATGTCCTTTTATCGGAAATGCAGAAAATAAATACAAAAAACAAAATCGCAATAATTGATGCATGCAAATCCGGCGGATTTGTCGATAATGATCAGACGACAGATATGGTCAGCCCCAGTTTCATACATCAGCCGTTTCCTTTTGCAGGCAGAATGGGCAGTGCATTTGAGGATTATTTCAGCGAAGATGCCCTTAACGATACGACAATTTATCTTACAGCCTCCGGAGAGCTCGAGAATTCCCTTGAAGACAGCCTGGCCGGAACAATAAATCATGGTTTTTTTACCTACTATTTTACCGAATACTATAATCAGGCCGATCTCAATTATGATTCATGTATTACGGCATATGAAATGTATAATATAGTATCTGAAGGAATAGTCCGGTTTCTGAATACAGCGCTCGTGGAAGACGGCAACCCTGAATTGCGGTACCACCCGCACATAACCGGCAACGGCCGCGATTTTGCGCTGTTTCTGCTTGATTAGCCGGCGGAAGCGTCAGGACGGATAGGTATTTTTAATATTTTCGATTTCATCACGTATAACGGCGGCTTCTTCAAACTCGAGATTTTTGGCATGTTCAAGCATCTGTTTTTCAAGTTCCCTGATGTATGCCTTTCTTTCCTTTTCAACCAGCAGATTATGAGAATTTTTAAGGACATCAATATTCACAAATTCTGATTTTCTCTTTTCCTCTTTCCTGCGGGTCAGTATATCCTGGACTGCTTTTTTTACTGTTACCGGTGTTATCCCGAACTCTTCATTGAATTCGCTCTGTATTTTCCGTCTGCGGTCAGTTTCCTCAATTGCTTCTTTCATTGCGACGGAAACCTTGTCCGCATACATTATTACCTTGCCGTTGACATTTCTGGATGCCCGGCCGATGGTCTGTATCAGTGAAGTTGCTGAACGAAGAAAGCCGATTTTATCTGCATCAAGAATACAGATAAGTGATACTTCGGGCAGATCAAGACCTTCCCGCAGCAGATTTATTCCTACAAGAACATCAAATTCACCGGCGCGAAGATCGCGGAGAATTTCGACACGTTCAAGGGTCTCGATTTCGGAATGAAGATAACGGACCTTTATATTCATGCCTGTGAAATAATCGGTAAGGTCTTCCGCCATCTTTTTGGTGAGTGTGGTTATCAGGACCCTCTCGGAATCTTTCACATGCTTTTGAATTTCGGAATAAATATCTTCAATCTGTCCCTTTGTCGGCCTGACAGTAATTTCGGGATCAACGAGTCCTGTAGGTCTGATAATCTGTTCAACAATCTGCGAAGATTCCCTGATTTCCTTTTCCCTGGGTGTTGCGGAAACAAATATCACATTATTAAGGAGCGAATCAAATTCCTCATAATACAGAGGCCTGTTGTCAAGTGCAGACGGCAGACGGAAACCATGATCGACGAGGTTCATTTTTCTTGCCTTGTCACCCTCGAACATTCCGCCTATCTGAGGTACGCTTACATGCGATTCATCGATAAAGGTAATAAAATTGTCAGGGAAATAATCAAGCAGAACACCCGGGCGTTCACCGGCTATCCTTCCTGAAAGATGTCTGGAGTAATTTTCAATGCCCGAACAGTATCCCACTTCCTCAAGCATTTCCAGATCATATTCGGTTCGGGTTTTCAGCCTCTGGGCCTCAACAATCCTGTTCTGCTCATTAAGGACCCTGTACCGCTCATCAAGCTCCACTCTGATATCATTGAGTGCCGCCTTTATCTGATCTTCGGGCATTACAAAGTGTTTGGCCGGATATATAATGCAATTATCAAGGCTTTCAACAGACTTGCCGCTGACGGGATTAATTCTTTCAATTTTTTCTATTTCATCGAATGCCAGCTGGATTCTGAAAGCTTCTTTTGCATATGCAGGATAAACTTCAAGAGTGTCACCCTTTATTCTGAAGGAACCTCTTTCCAGGGCTATATTATTACGTTCATACTGAATGGAAACAAGCTGGATTGCAGTTGACTGCAGATTTATCTGGTCACCCTTTTTCAGAGGGACCTTCATATCAAGATAGGAGACGGGGCTGCCGAGACCGTAAATGCAGGAAACCGTAGCAACAACAATTACATCATTGTATTCAAGCAGGGAAGATGTTGCAGAAAGCCGGAGTCTGTCAATTTCCTCGTTTATTGCAGCATCCTTTTCGATATACAGGTCACGGGAAGGAACGTACGCCTCCGGCTGATAATAGTCATAATAGGAAACGAAATATTCAACATGGTTGTCCGGGAAAAAATCCCTGAATTCCCTGTAAAGCTGGGCAGCAAGGGTTTTATTGTGGGAAATTACAAGGGTCGGCAGATTAACGGCTTCGATTATTTTGGCCATGGTGAATGTTTTACCCGAACCTGTTACGCCCTTAAGGACCTGTTTTTTCAGGTTTTTCTGAATTCCGGCACACAATTTTGAGATTGCCTGCTCCTGATCACCTGCAGGCGAATATTGTGATTTTACTTTAAAATCAGGCATACTTTTTAATAATTCAGTTCATCAGGGCGATTATCAAGAACT
>CAZKOK010000215.1:0-6883 GCA_964554355.1 uncultured Spirochaetia bacterium
AGAAGGCCGGGGATACGGACCTCTACTGGTTCGGACTCAGGCATTACTGCTATGACGACAGCATGGCCCCGAAA
Source organism: uncultured Spirochaetia bacterium (assembly GCA_964554355.1). Lineage (GTDB taxonomy): Bacteria > Spirochaetota > Spirochaetia > CAZKOK01 > CAZKOK01 > CAZKOK01. The sequence goes on from CAZKOK010000215.1 coordinate 75, forward strand.
AATAAAAGCACGGTTGCAGTTCTGGTCCCGACCGAACTGAAATTATGGGAAAGCATTTATTCCGATAAGGCAAAATATAAAAAGCAGAAAGAAGAAGTCGCCGCAGCAACATTGCGGGTAGTCGAATCGGTTTATCCGAAAGTCAAAGGCAAGGTTGAAGTGACGGATGTCGCAACCCCGATGACGACAATACGCTACACTTCCAACTGGAAGGCTTCATACGAAGGATGGCAGCCCAATATCAAAAACCTGGCTACCCGGGTTCCCAAAACCCTGTCGGGCCTCAGGAATTTCAGGATGGCCGGGCAGTGGGTTGAACCGGGCGGCGGTATTCCTGCTGCAGTAATGTCGGGAAGGAATGCGCTTTATATGATCGGTCTGAAGGACAAAAAGAAGTGGGTGGATTAGCTAAATTAAAAACGGCGGATATGCCGCATTCAGGCTGACTATTACCTGTAATTATTCAATTGCATAAAAAACCTGCCCATGTCATCCCGCGAAAGCGGGGATCTTTTCGCAAACAGATTCCTGCTACCGCGACAATGCCTGCGGTATTGCCCCTTACGCGATAATACCTTCGGTATTACGCTATCGGGCGACGGCTACCGCACGAACATCCCTTTGGGATGTCATATGGCTTTCGCAGGGATTACGTTACTTCCAGACTTATGAGTAACAGCCAGGTCTGCAGGGCAATCATAGTATTTCAATCAGACAGAATTTGCAAATTCGTCCTCAAAAAATGATAATATAATTATAAAAAGTTTATAGGGAGAAAAGGATGGCCAGGTTCTTTTCGTATTTCATGGAAAAAACCGCGGACTTGAGGATGAACAGCAGAAAAAAATTGCAGTTATTATCCGGATAGCATTATTAAGCGCGCTTGCCTTTCTTTCGGTAGGGCTGCTTGAGCTGTTTTCTGCGGCTGAAGACGGGACGGCTGCTTCAACATTCATTGTAATGATTTTTGTTCCGGTTGCCTTTCTGCCCCTGTTTTTCATCAGGAAAGGCAAGCCTCAAATTGCCGCCATGATTCAGCAGCTGACTGCCAATCTGACCCAGAAAAAAGAGAGTATTACCAACCTTGAAAACCATGCAAATTCGGGCAGGGAAAAAATGAGCAAGGCAATGGCTGCAATACGGCAGGTCAGTGATGACATCAGCAATGTGATTGAAACAACCAAAATCATCGGAGGCATCAGCGCCCAGACAAACCTGCTGGCAATGAATGCTGCGATCGAAGCAGCCCACGCGGGCGATGCCGGTTGCGGTTTCAATGTTGTGGCGGAAGAAATAAGAAAACTCAGCGAGCAGACAGCCGGACAGACCAGGAACATCAAGGCAAAAGCCCGGGAGAATATTGCGGGATTGGGCAGGTCTCTGGAGACTGCGGTTTAGGGCCGTCTGAAAACTTCTGTTCTTTTTTTGTACTTTTTTTTTAACATTCCGGTTATTATATTATCAGTAAAACAGTATCTCTATGAACAAATCTGATATCAGGGACGAAATTAAACAAAAACGCAGAACTCTTGATCCTGCAGAATCCGGCAGAATCAGTGAAATTATCTGCAGAAAAATCTCATCCGTCGGCGCCTGGAAGAAGGCGAAAACCGCAGCGGTCTATATTCCTCTTGAAGGCGAGGTTGATACCTGGCCGCTTATAAAAGAAGGTCTGGCTGCAGGGAAGGTCCTGCTTGCTCCGCTGCTTTTATCTGAAAGCGGACGACTTTCTTTTTCGCGCTTTTCCGGGAAAAAAGACCTGAAAGCCGGTCCCTTCGGACTGCTGCAGCCCGAAGGAGGAGAGATATTTTCCAGGGATACAATAGATGTAATAATTGTTCCCGGTCTTGCCTTTTCTCCCGACGGGGCCCGTATCGGTTTCGGAAAAGGATATTATGACAGGGTCCTTAAGGGATTTCGCGGAGCTGCAATTGCCCCGGCCTTTGATTTTCAGATGTACGATGATATCCCTGTATCGGACAATGATGTTCCGGTTGATTATGTGGTAAATGAAAAGATCATCTATATCTGCAGAAGATTAAAATAAAATGATCCAGCACTAAATGTCTTTAGTGCTGGATGGAAGAGTTTCAGAAATAAACCCGGACACCTGCCGAAGCTGAAAAACCGCTTATAAAATACGGAGAGCCTGTCATTTTTTCTGCTGCAAAGCCTGTTCCGATGCTTCCAAGCTCAAGGTAATAGGAGAGCCATTTACTTTCCGGTATAAAGAATTCAAAACCGAAATGCCCGTATCCTCCGAAAAACCAGGGTTCGTCTGAAAGGTTTGCGTTCGGAAATACAAAAAGCGCGCCGCCCTCGGCATATAGCCTGATTGTATCGTCCAGAATTGTGTTTGCACCGATCAAACCGAGTTTTGCCAGCCATGAAATATTCCAGTCGACGTGGTCATAACTCATTTCACCGCTTAAGCGTGCCGCAACATACCCCCCCCCAGGAAATAGGGACTTGTCAGGTCAACACCCAGACCAAAGTCCTGGCCGTTTTCGATAAGGCAGCAGCCCAAAGAAAGATGCGAGATCTTTTTGAGCCCGCCTTCGTCCTGGTCGTCTGCAAACAGTGATGCACTGCATACAATTGCAGTTCCCAGAATAATCATTAGAAAAATTCTTTTCATGTTATCATCCTCCATTTTTTTGATAATCTCAAAGTACTCTGAAAATCAGAGTAGAAACTAAAAAAAACCTATTTGATAAACCCTTCAAGCACCTGAAGATATTCCCTGAACTTCTTCATGCCGGTCTTTGTAAGGGAGTAGAAGGTAACAGGTTTACGGTTTACAAATTCCTTTTTTACAGAAATATAACCCGCCTCTTCCATTTTTTTTAAGTGTGTATTCATATTTCCGTCAGTCGCTTTTACAATATTTCTGAGAGTTGTAAACTCGATTTCACTCACATTAATCAGGGCGGAAGTAATAGCCAGCCTGATTCTTGAATGAAATATTGTATCAAGTTTATCGTAGCTGTAATCTTTCATTATTCTGATATAACTTTTTTCCTCTGACTGTACATAACTATGCCTGGAATTATTTCCAGAAACAGGACCATAACTGCTATAATAGTGGAACTGGTATTCGCTGATGTAAAGTACAGTATTCCTGCACCTATCCACCAGCCTGATGCGAGAAAAATCATCAATTTATTTTCCAGAACTGTATGGCTTACAAAATAACCGATCCCCACAAGAAATGACAGTAATGATAAAGCAACAGGCAGATCAACTTTGGGATTGATAGCTGTCAGGGCACTGAAAATCATACAGGCAGCTCCTATTGCCCACCATAAAGATATGTAAATCCTGAGGCTTATCGTTTTTATATTCCTGCCGGTCTTCCTTTTAAAGCCGATCAGAAACATGAGCAGGAACGCCACAGCATAATCTATGACCCAGATCCAGATAATTGCGTTATAGACTTCCAGTGCTGCTGCGATTTTGGTACCGACTATACCAATGAAAATTATAACTCCGATTACAATGAAAAAAATCCCGTTATCATAAATAATGTTTCTTGTATCAGTTACTATTCCTTTTATGTAGGCAAGATCTTCTTTTGCCTGTTTTTCATCCATCATAACTCCTGTTGTCATCCGTGTGCAGTTTTTTCATCATTCCCGAATTATCTGTCAACCTCGCGGATTATTTATCATTCCCGCGAAGGCGGGAATCTATTCGCATAATAGCATTGGGCAAAGTTCTCTGAAAAAAAGAGTATAATCAATTTATCACTCTGGCTGATATAAATCAAGTGAATTTTCACTGTAATAATCCGGGTTCGGGTCTGTCCCCAATTACCCAAATGATCATTCTTGTGATGAATCACCCTGTGTTTTTTTCTGCATTTTCATCCGCGCCAGCAAAAACGGAGCATTGATTTGCCGGATAAGACAGGGTAAAATCCAGGGAAACAGAAATAGGGAAGGATAAAATGACAATCAGAAAAGCCCGGGAAAAAGACCTTGAAGATCTTCTTTCCCTGTACAGTTTTCTTATCGAAGATGAAGATTACTCGGATACTTCGATATACCGTGGTACCTGGAAAGAAATAATTGCCGACAGTAAAATTGAATGCTGGCTTGTATACGAAGGCAATACACCTGTTGCCTCCTGTACAATAACTTATATTCCCAATCTGACAAGGAACTGTCGTCCCTATGCCGTTATCGAGAATGTTGTCACACACAGTGCCTTCCGGAAAAGGGGCTACGGCCGGGCAGTGATGGAAAAAGCCGTTAACTCCACAAGGGAAAAGAACTGCTACAAAGTTATGTTATTAAGCAGTGCAAAAAGAAAAGAAGCTCATGAATTTTACAGGCGGATCGGATTTGACAGCGATTCAAAGAAAGGATTTGAGTTGAGATTCGCCTGATGTTCAGCTGAACCTATATCATTTTTAAACTACACAGCCTCTCTGTGTCCTCGAGTGACGAAGGAGCGGGTGGTTCATATTACAGGGGCTTATGGATAGCAGCCGGTGTGAACGCCGGCCGGAATTGTTTATTCTGTTGTAATTATATAAGTATCAGACTAATATGAGCTGTGGAAAATAAAAAATCGAAATCATTGAAATCTCTGGTACTGAATATTGCCAGTCCGTATCTTGGACTTCCGAAAGAAGTATATATTTTATTTATTGCGCAGATTGCAAATTCTCTCGGTGCGCTTGTTTTCCCTTTTCTTACATTAATACTGAAAAGAAAGATAGGATTTGGTCCGGCTGATATCAGTAAAGTTATTGCCCTGTCGGCATTGATGTTTGGTATCTCATCCATAATCGGAGGTAAAATTTCCGACAGTATCGGCAGGAAAAAGACAATAATAACTTTTGAACTTGCCGGAATTGCAGCATACACAGCCTGTCTGTTTATCGGGACAGGGATGTTCCTGGTTGTTATGATAATGATCGCTTCTTTCTTCTTCGGCTTAAGCGGTCCTTCCCATTCTGCGATGATTGCGGACCTTACGGAAGGCAAGCAGAGGAATGGGGCTTATTCGCTTCTGTATTTCGGTCTTAACATCGGCTTTGTGTTTGCGATGATGATCGGCGGATTTCTTTTTGAGCACTCTTTCCGCCTGCTCTTTCTTATAGATGCCGGGACTGTCCTTATTGCGGTTATCCTGATTGCCTTATTTGTCAGCGAAACCCACCCGGAAAAATCCGTGAAAACTGAAGAGGAAGCAGAAACGTTCCGGACCGAAAAAAAAGTAAGTGTTCTGAAGATACTGTTCAGGAAACCCGTTCTGCTTCTGTTTACGCTGGCGGTATTCGGGTACAGGCTTGTATATGCCCAATGGTCTTTTCTTATTCCGCTGCATGCAGAAAGGAACTTTTCTGACAAGGCAGGTGAACTTCAGGGACAGATGGGGGCCCTTAATGCATCAATAGTTGTGATTTTTACGCTTATACTTACAAGGATATTCAGAAAGCTTTCCAATATTCAGAGAATAATTATAGCCGGAGTATTTTTCCTGTTCGGTTTCGGCATGCTTGGATTCATAGATGCACGATACGCTTTTTTTCTGTCGATTTTCGTTTTTACAATCGGTGAGATTATCGAAGCAATAAGCCTTATGCCGTTTATCATGAATCATACTCCCGCAACCCACCGCGGCAGAGTGGGATCATTACTGTCTATCATGTTTGGAGCTGGAATTGCCATAGGCCCGCTTTTAACCGGTCCATTAAGCGAAAAATACAGCTTCGAGTTCGCCTGGCATATTATAGCCGCAATTGCACTGGCTTCGATTATTTTAATGATCGCTGTCGCCGCACTGGACAAAAAACACACTGAAGCATTGCCGGAACAGGAATAAGCTCACGCTGCGACGCGACGATAGAGGCGGCGCAACGGGTCTATTTATTAATGATAAATCTTATGCCTTTCGTCCAATATGATATTTTCACATAAGTCATTGGAGTTTTCTTGAATTATCCCGATCGCAGCGTCGCTTCGTCCGTCGCGTCGCAGCGTGAGGCTGTTCCTCTTGATACAATTTGTATATTCTGGTTTTATTAATCCATCTTTATTTGCGAGGTTTTCAATTGATAGTACCGTCAGTGGATCTTCAGGATAAAAAGGCTGTTCAGCTCAGGCAGGGAAAGGACAAGATGCTCGAAGACGCAGACCCGGTGGGACTCGCCGGGGAATTCAGTTTTTTTTCCGAGATAGCTGTGATTGATCTTGATGCCGCTATCCGCACTGACGGTTTTGATAATGAGGATGTAATTTCGGAAATTACCGCCGTTGCCGACTGCAGGGTGGGCGGGGGCATCCGGACCGTGGAAAAAGCTGAAAAGATAATGAAGCTCGGGGCAAAGAAGGTGATTATAGGAACCAGTGCATTTGGGGACGGAAAGCTCAACACTTCATTTCTTGATGATCTTGAATCATCTGTAGGCAGGGACCATATTATCCTGGCCGTTGATACTTACGAAGGCGAAATTGTTACTCACGGCTGGAAAAAAAAGACAGGGATAATCCTTGCGGACATTGCCGGGCAGCTTGAAAATTACGCCTCCGAACTTCTGTTTACCTGTGTCGAGAAGGAAGGGATGCTTCAGGGGGCCGATCTGGAGCAGATAAAGGCCCTGAAAGAAAAGACTGCTCTGGATATCACTGCCGCAGGCGGAATTACCACTCTTGATGAAATCAGCACTCTCTCTGAAATGGGATGCAGCTGTCAGCTGGGCATGTCGATTTATACCGGTAAAATCAGCCTTGAAGATGCGCTTGTTCATTCGATACTCTGGAATAAAGACAGAATTCCGGTTACAGTTATGTCAGGCG
>CAZKOK010000216.1:0-1381 GCA_964554355.1 uncultured Spirochaetia bacterium
TCATTATCAATAACTTCAATTTCCATTCTTTTCTCTTTTTAACCGACACGATGTCTCACACGGTGACACTGCGGCGCGACGTTGGGTTTTTGTTTTCGGGATTCCAGTACGGCATTTATTCCAAGGTTTTACATAGACGAATTCCCAGTTGGGAAAAATCGGCGGCGCTGTACTGTCTGCCGACCTGAAGATAACTGGCGCTATAATCCCAATTGCTGCCATGTGTTGTAAAAGCACCGGAGGAAGCATCATAGTTATTACACCATTCCTTGGCATTTCCGCTCATATCATACAGGCCGAGAAAATTCGGCTGTTTGCTTGCCGCAGGTTCCGGCATTGTATACGGAGGATCACCGCCGACATCATAATCATAGACTGCAACCGGATCGCATGCGCTGAAATTATGATAATCGGCCAATGCCCCGCTTGCATAATCTCCTGGTGTCCAGTAATAACCGGGAGTCAATGTTTCCGGACCGTAATACCTGGTTGTTTCAAATACATACTCCGATTCAAGATCACCGCCTGAAGGTTCCTCTGTCCCCAGATAACGGGCGGCATATTCCCATTCTTCATAAGTAGGAAGCCGGTATCCTGTTTTTGTCAGATCAATATTAGTTTCATCGACCTCCCATATTCCGTCACCGTCATCTATCCATTCGTAAACAATATTATCAGTATTGCCGTCTTCTTTTTCTGTCAGCCAGTTGCATAACATTATAGCTCCATACCATCTCAAACCCATACAGGGATAATTGAGAACCTGTGGTGCCTGGATATGAAAAAAATCATCATAAAAATGTATTTCCAGAATACCAAATGTAAAGGCCTGCCTGGTCATAAGCTTATAGCCGTAAAAGAACTCTATTGTAGTAATTTCATTATGAACATCGGGTGTATCGGTTATCTTTCCGTTATCGTACGCCCACTGAAAGATTTCCCTTGCGAGCTTGATGGTTACTTCAGTCTGTGAAAGGGAAAAAGATGATGTTATCGTTCCGCAGGAATCATCGTCAGTGCCCATGGGAAAGGTTATTCCGCCGGGAATATCTGGTACCGGAACCGGAATCATGTCGGCAGTTATAATTTCATCCCATACTGCATAAAGGACTTCATTTTCATCGCCCATATTAAAATCACTGCCTGCCTGGTAATCGGCGAATGAGGCGCCGATTGTTTCAGACCAGCCGGCAAAACCGTAACCTGTTCTTTCAAGTTCTCCGGAATTTCCGATTACCAAAACCTTGTCACCTTCCCGGTAATTATTAAGGTCAACCGGGACTGTCCCGCCTTCAGCATCCGCGGCCTCATAAGTTACGGTGAATACCGGATTGGAAGTCCATACAGCATACAAGGTAACATCTTCAGATCCCATGCTGAA
>CAZKOK010000216.1:1391-6881 GCA_964554355.1 uncultured Spirochaetia bacterium
TCGGGATTCAGGGACCATCCGATGAAATAAAAACCGGAACGCGAAAGCATTCCCGAATTCGCCATAACAGTTATATCATCTCCTTCCTCATAACTGCCGGAATCAACAGGAGCTGTTCCGCTTTCGGCTTCCGGAGCTTCATATTTAACTTTATATGTCGGCGGGGTATTGCCGGGAGTGCCGTCGGTAAATGGACTGTCACAGGCAGGGATGATATATATTAATGCTGTTATTAAAAGAAGAAAGTATGTTCTTTTCATATAGTTCTCCAATATTTACTTTTTTGTCAGATATTTCCGGATATAGTCAGGTACGGGTAAATGGTACCTGAAAGCCATGAATTTTGCAAGAAATAAACTTAACCGTCAAATTATACAGTGATTTTCACTTTTTTTAAGGTTTTTCTTTAAGCGTTTCCACCAGGGAATATAATCCGCAGGAAGCATCAGCACCTTTGGGACTTGCAGAGAAATACCAGGTTTTCCGTCCGGGAACAAAGGGCTTGATTGCTCTTTCCGATAATATCCGTCAACCGTGTATATTATCTGAAGAACCGAATGGAAAACGCGACCTGAGAAGCGTTTCGATATTTTGGATAATATAAAGGTTGGCGATGTGCCGCGGGCGGGAAGCTGACCGCAGGGATGAAGCTTGTCATTTTGTATTTTTTTTAAATATAAAAAGGACTCTGACCCCATTCCCCATCCGTGACCGGCGCCAGCCGGATTCGTGCTTTTCCGCAGTTAAACTCCCCTTCCCCAAACTGAAAACACAGAGAATTTAACCACGGATCGGGGGGTAAATATTCAGGGCGGTTCACGGATGAATCACGGATAAGATAAACAGCTTCTCCGCTGGAAGTATGGAAATAATATGGAAGTCTTTATTGGACAGCGGATTTACAAACTGTATTGACGGCGTCTGAAGCGGCTGTGAACCGGGCTGCAGCGGCAAAAAAACACGCCGGAGATTACATCACGAAAATACACGGCAAAGCCGGCAACACAATTATCGACTATTTCAACGCTCAAAAAGCAACCAAACCCGGCCAGACCGTGGAAAATAAATTCATAACCGCAAAAGGCCGAAACCGCCGGGCAAAAGTAACACTCGTCGAACGCGGAAACTATTAATTCCGGGATTTAGGGAACACCTTTCTCCCCCCGCCTGCTCAGGCCCCAGGGGGAGAAACAGTTTGATCGTTACGCAATCTGTTCCATTACCGATACCATTTCCATAGCAGCCATCGCCGCGTCCCAGCCTTTGTTTCCGCTTTTTAACCCGGCACGGTTCAACGCCTGTTCCACATCTTCCGTCGTAACAATTCCGTAAATTACCGGCTTTTCAGCTTTCAGCGCCACCTGCCCGATCCCTTTTGCCGATTCAGCGCAAACGTAGTCGAAATGCGGCGTTTCCCCGCGGATAATGGCGCCCAGAGCTATTACGGCGTCATACTTTTCATTCCGGGCGGTTTTCAGTGCAGCCAGCGGAAGTTCAAAGGCACCCGGGACCCGTATTACGGTTATCCTTTGCTGTTCGCCTTCATGACGGCAGAGCGCGTCAAGGCAGCCCTTGAGCAGCTGTTCGGTAACCAGTGAATTGAATCTGGATAGAATGATGGCGAAATTTCGTCCTTTCGCGCTAATGCTGCCGCTTATTTCTTTACATGTACTCATATTCTTCCTCCTGCGCAGCCAACTGTAGATGATGACCGCAGCGTTCTTTTTTTGTTTTCAGATAAGCGAAATTATCCTTGTGGGTCTTCGCTTCAATGGATATCCGTTCGGCTATTTCAATTCCGAAGGATTCCAGTCCTGCTGCTTTCAGCGGATTATTCGTTAGCAGTCGAATTCTTCCGGCTCCGAGTTCTTTCAGTATTTCGGCCGCCTGGCTGTATTCCCTCAAATCGTCCTCAAACCCGAGAGCCTTATTGGCGTCCACCGTATCCAGGCCGGAGTCCTGAAGCTTGTAGGCCCGCAGTTTGCTAACAAGACCGATGCCGCGTCCTTCCTGGCGGAGATACACCAGTACACCACCTTCCCTTTGAATCATCCGCTGGGCCAGTTCCAGCTGCTGCCTGCAATCGCAGCGCCTCGACATAAGCACTTCGCCTGTGAAGCATTCCGAATGGACTCTTACCAGGGGCAGGGCCCCTGAGTCCCAGGGAACGGTTAAGGCGAGATGCGGCATCGCCTGATTATTCCCGTTGCGATAGGCCTTTACCCGGAAACTGCCGTATTCCGTAACCAGCCGCGTATCGGCCAGGGCACGGACACGGCCGGAGGCGTTCAGGTATTCAATCAGGTCCGATATTGCCAGAATCCCGGTGTCCCATTCTTCAGCGAGCAGCTTTAATCCGTCCCTCCTTACCATGGCTCCCTGTTCATCCATGATTTCGCAAATAACGCCCGAAGGGAAAAATCCTGCCAGCCTGGCCAGGTCGACAGCGGCCTCGGTGTGACCCGGACGTTCCAGGACCCCTCCCTTGCGGGCAATCAGCGGAAAGAGATGCCCCGGCCGCTGTAAATCCTCCGGTCCGCATCCGGGATCGGCCAGGGCGGCTGCTGTCCGGGCCCGGTCGGAAGCTGAAATTCCTGTTGTCGTTCCGCGACGGGCATCGACACTGACTGTAAATGCCGTTGCCTTCGGGTCTTCATTCTTCTCTGTCATCAACGGCAGTCTGAGTTCTCTTGCCCGCCGGGAAGTTATGGCCTGGCAGATGAGTCCGCGGCCCTTTGCAGCCATAAAGGCAATGATTCCGGCATTAACCTTTTCGGCGGCGATATAAAGATCGCCTTCATTCTCCCTGCTTTGGGAATCAACGATGATAATCGGCTTTCCCTGCCTGACAAAGCCGAGTGCTTCTTCCACATCCAGTCTGTATCGATTCATTCCATATACCCCCAGTCTTTCATTTTTTGCATATTGAGAGCCTGCATGCTGATTGTTTGCTGCAAAGACCCGTAGTACCTCAGAAAAAGATCGGTCTCCAGGTTCACCGGGCTGCCGGGGCGTTTTTTCCCTAATGAAACGGCCTGCCAGGTTTCCGGAATAATATTCAGAGTGAAGGTATTCTCCTTTCTTTCCGCAATGGTCAGGCTGATTCCGTCCACGGCGACAGAGCCTTCGGGAATAAGCCGGGATTGCATGCAGGCCAACGCCTGGATAGTAATAAATCGGTTAAGCCCGTATTTCCGGACCGACAGTATTTTGCCCACTCCCTCCACATGGCCCTGGACCATATGGCCGTCAAAACGGCCATCGGCGGCCATGGCTCTTTCCAGATTCAGCATCTGCCCCGGCCGCAACAAGCCGAGCGTCGTTTTTTTCAGCGTTGTCTGCAAAGCCTCAACTCTGAAAACTGTGCTGCCGACTTCCGTCACTGTCTGGCAGACTCCGTCCAGCGCTACGGAATCGCCTCTCTTTATCCCGGGCAGAATTGAACGGCAGTGCACGGATATTTCACGGTATCCGTAACCTGACCTGACTTTTTCAATTCTGCCCACTTCTTCAATCATTCCTGTGAACATGGCATCCCCCCGACTGATTTCCAGTACTCACTCCGGTATCCTTCGATCCTGACCTGCCCGGAACCAATGCTGCCGGCTTCGGCATTCTCCAGCAAAATGGCCTGCCCGAGGTTTACGGCGTCCAGACCTTCGCAGACCGGATATCCGGATCCCAGTATTTTCGGAGCATAATAAAATGATATTTTTTCAAACAATCCCGCCTTCAGGAATGACGAGATCACCCTGCTACCGCCTTCCACCAGCAGGGAACGGATTTTTCTTCCGGCCAATTCCGCCATAACCTGCTGTAGAAAGTTGTCTCCGCCGGGAAGGGTTACCATTTCCGGACCGAGGCCGGCCGGATAGTTCCAGCCTTCATCTGCCGGGTTGACGCAGGTATATACCACGGTCCCGGGCAACAGGTCAGATGAAAATATGCGCCTGTCTTTTTGCATGCGGAGCAAACGGGAAAGGACAACCCGCAAAGGCTGGGGGCCGTTCGCCGGCCGGACAGTTAGGGAGGGGTTGTCCCGATTTATTGTTTCCGACCCGACCAGAATCGCATCGCATTCACTCCGCTGCCTGTGCACCAGGGCTCTCGCCTTTTCATCGGTGATCCATTTTGATGAGCCGTTTTCGGCCGCTATTCTTCCGTCGAGAGTAAGCGCGGCCTTTATGGTGACGAACGGACGCCCATGCCTTTGGGCGAAAAAATATTCCCTGTTCAAAGCTTCGGACCTGCTTTGCAGTATTCCGGTAAAAACCGAACATCCCGCCTCCCTCAGCTTACGGATTCCCTCTCCGTTTACATGCGAATCCGGGTCCGGCGCGGAAATAAACACGCGCTTTATACCGGCTTTGATTATTTTTTCCGTGCATGGCTGACGGTTTTTACCAGGATAGAATGCGCAGCAGGGTTCAAGCGTGCAGAACAGATCCGCTCCGGCGGCATCCTTTCCGGCTTTGTGCAGCACCTCATCCTCAGCATGCGGCCGGCCCGGACCGGGGTGATACCCCCTGGCAATCAGCCGCCCTTCTTTTACCAGCACGGCGCCGACCCGCGGGTTCGGAAGGGTCCGGACCACGGCTTTTTCGGCTTCAGAAAAAGCCATATCCATCCAGTAATTCTGTTTGTCTTGTCTCATTATTGCTCCCACGGGGCAGGAACGTCAGGAAGGCAAAAAAAAACCGAACGCAGCTACGTTCGGGGTTCTTTGAAGAAAGGAATTCGGAAATCCTCTCTTTTGATTTTCTTCCATCCGGACTTTACCGTCGGCACCGGAATTTCACCGATTCAATCTTCAGTTAACGAAGAGTCGCGGGCTGTAACCGCCGGTCAGGAATTGCGCCCAATGAACGCTCACCTGGCCCCGAAAATCTTGTTTTGTTTATTTTTACCGCCAATGCGGGAAGTTGTCAAGCAGCATTTGTTTTTCACAGCAATTCTAAATTTGATGTTCGTTCAGAACATCAAAAGAGAGTTTGCCTGCTTACACTTATCAAAAGAAGGAAAATGTGGCATGTAATCCTGATTTCATGCCTTTTTTCCGTTCATAACATATTACACTTTCACTAAATTTAAAATTGCTGTGTTTTTCACTTTTGTTTTTCGGGAGGTTATTCAAATCTGATAAGAAAAATGTTGCCTGATCCATGCTTGTCGTATGAATGATAAACGGTGCCCGGCTGTAACCGAACACCATTGTGAATGCATAAAGTTTCTGAAGCCTTCCGTTTACTGATTGTGTATTCAGGATTTTCCAGTCTACCTGCGCCTGATATCCTGGTTCAGTTTAAAAACGAATTACTGCTTTTCTGGTTATTTCAGCGGCTTTTATTGCTGCATAATCCCTGATGTTGTTTTTCAAATTAAACAATCTCTCTCACATACAGTTATACAAATTATCAAATAAAAAGAGGACTTCTGATAAAAAATTACAGGAGGCTTGCGGATTACATAAAGACTTCAGTCGAAGCGACT
>CAZKOK010000217.1:0-6857 GCA_964554355.1 uncultured Spirochaetia bacterium
AAGACATAAGAATTTCAGAGCTGAAAAAGATGATGATTTTGTTCCATTCAGTCCCGAAGAATATCTAAACAATCTGTTGGATGGATGAACTTGAGAGCATTTATAACAATCATGTTATTATGCATGTTCACTTTTTCCCTGTTCGGCCAGACATATTTCAGTTCAGATCCGGCCGGCAATCTATATGAAATAATCAGCGCCGAAGAGATGGAAACCATGCTTTATTCGGCGGAACTTGATATAGATGGCGATATGCAGATTATCCGGCTGTTCAGGGAAAATGAACAATATGCAAAAGTCGAGAAAACTGTAAAAAGCGGCGGATTTAATGAAACAATGTATCAGGATGAGTGCAGGATATATAAAAGAGATTATACCGGCGGTCAGCTTATATCAGAAGTTTTTTATAATGATAATCTGATATCCGAAAAAAGGACATACAGTTATAATAATGAAGGGTATCCGGAATCCGTTGAAGCTCTGGATATTAATAATGAATTCCTGTATACAGACAAATTTTTTTATCATTCAGGCGGAAGACTGCTTCAGGTCCGCAGGACATGGAACGATGACAGTTTTGAAATGATTTCATACAGCTATGATAAATCCGGAATGCTTATCAGGATTTTTGAACATTATTCAGATGTAAGTACAATGAAATTATATTCTGATAATAAATTCATCAGTGAAACAAACTGGGAAAATGATCAGCTTAAATCCGATAATGTCTGGTCGTACAGTGCATTCGGTTCAACTTATGTGGAAAAAGACATACAGACAGGAAAAGAAAAAAAATATGAATATGATCAGGAAGGACGTATTGTAAAAACTGTTGATAAGGTTGATGTTTTTCTTAAAATAACTGACTATACATATTTAAAAGGCAGCCTGGACAGAATGACAGCAAGATCACCGGGACTGCTTGAAGAATGGATTTATACCTATGACAATGATAATAAAACAAAGACAATAGATTATTTCAGAAACGGCGAAATAACAAAGAAGACCGAGTATATTGATGACGATACAATGACAGAAAAGCTTTACAAGGACGGGAATGCTTTTCTGAAAATAACATTTGTTCAGGGAGCAAGGGTTAAACAGGAGTATCTTGAATAAGATTATATTTTTATGAAATGGAATTTTTTTGTAGCAGCAAGATATTTCAGAAGCAGACGCACCTCAACGATTATTCTTTCGATTTCGAGTATTGCAATCGGCGTAGCTGCATTAATGATAGTCATTTCCGTTATGAACGGATTTCAGCTTGGTTTCATCGAGGACATACTTGCAATTAATTCATTTCATATCAGGATTAAAATCAATGATTATTCAGATATTGATAAAATAACAAGTATTGCAGAAGGCAGAAAGGGAATACTTTCTGTTATTGCCATGAAAGATTATCAGTCCTTGGGAGTGCCCAAATATGAGGGACTTTACGCTGTACAAATTAAAGGAATAGACAGCTCTGTATATGAAAAGGATGTCAATTTCAGAGATTATCTTGAAATAAAACTTGGTGAATTTGACATAAAGGAACCCTATTCAATTGTTATCGGACAGAGGCTTGCCCAGGACCTTCAGGTTACTGTAGGAGACAGCATAAAGCTTCTGGATATAAAAAATTCATTCTATACCGGATATGACGAATACAGGGTTACCGGAATTTTCAAATCCGGAAATCAGGACTATGACAGCCTGCTTGGATTTATAGGTTATAAAGAAAACTCTGAATATCTTCATACAGAAATTAACAGTTATGTCTGCCTTAAACTTGAAAATAAATATGATGATCTGAAAATTATTTCCTGGCTGAAAAAACAGCTTCCTGATTACAGTATATCATCCTGGAGAGAATTCAATAAAACATTTTTCGGTGTGCTGAAAATGGAGAAACTTGTCATGTTTCTTCTGATGGGATTAATTTTTATCCTTGTCGGAATGAATATATATAATTCACTCAGAAGATCAGTATATGAAAAAAGGGAAGAAATAGGATTAATGCTTGCAGTAGGAGCTGATCAGAAACACGTAAAAAGGGTATTTATTCTTGAAGGTTCATTCATAGGTTTTGCCGGCGCATTTCTGGGGCTGCTTCTGGGTCTTTTTTGCGGAATTTACATGAATGAAATAGTGATTTTTGTTCTGAATCTGGTTAACGGTCTTTTCAGCATTCTGGAAAAAATACTTCTTCCCATAGTGGAAATCCATCTGCCGAGAGTATCAATATTTTCGGTATATTATATGGATACGCTGCCGGTTAAAATAATTCTTGGAGAAATCATTATAATCTTTTTATTCGGTTTCTTTTCTGCAGCCTTTGCAGCAGTTAAAGCATCCGGAAGAGTCTCTGAAATTAAACCTGCGGAAATAATCAAGGAAGAATAATGGAATATATAAGACTTGAAAATATCTGGAAATCATATCAGAACGGCGATGACACTCTGGAAATACTTTCGGATCTTAATATCAGTATAGAAAAAGGTCAAAAAATCACAATTACCGGTGAAAGCGGCTGCGGGAAAAGCACGCTGCTTAACCTTATCGGGGGGCTTGATACCCCTGATTCCGGATCCATAAAAGTAGGGAAATGGGAAATTTCAGCCATGAATGAAAGCAGGATGCCTGCATACAGAAGAATTGAACTTGGATTTATTTTTCAGTTTCATTATCTTTTGAAGGATTTTACTGCACGGGAAAATATAATGCTTCCGCGTTATATGTCGGATGGAAATAAAAAAAAGGCCTTTGAAATCAGTGATGAACTTTTAAAAAAAATAAATATGTGGGACAGACGAAATCATCTTCCTTCACAGCTTTCCGGAGGTGAAAGACAGCGGGTGGCTGTGGCGCGCAGTCTTGTGAATAATCCAAACCTTATACTTGCCGATGAACCAACCGGCAATCTGGATGAAAACAATTCGGGAATTGTATCGGAACTGCTTTTCAATCTTGTTGATGACTATAAAAAGACCCTTATTCTTGTCACTCACGATCATACCCTGGGCTTAAAATGCGATTTACATTATCAAATTGAACAAGGCAGACTGACCCTTTAATGAAACTTAAACCATTGATTTTTACCAGCAGAAAATTCCTTCTCAGCAAAAACAATAATGTAAAATTAAGGAATGTCATTGCCGGTATAGCATTCGCAATGATACCTCTTGTGCTGGTACACATTGTTACAGAGGGAATGATTTTCGGCATAACCCAGAGATATATTGAACTGGGTACTTATCATTACCAGATTAAAAAGCATAATTCCTTTTCTGATGAAGAACTGATCCGCCTGTCGGATTTGATTTATGACATTGATGGAGTAAAGGGACTTTATCCGGAAAGAGACGGCATCGCTTTGTTCAGTTTCAATAAAAGCAATACTGCAATAACCGTAAGAGGGCTGTCGCCTGATATCTGGGAAAAAGATGAAAAATTCAGGGAATATCTTGAGATAAATAACGGTTTATTTGATCTTGAAGGCAGCAATAACATACTTGTTTCAAAAGATCTCGCAGAATCTGCAGGAGTAAAACCCGGTGACCGTGTAAAAATAATAACGACAAAAAAGGTCCCGGACAGGGCTCCTCTCATTCGTCCTGTAAATTTTACTGTAACCGGAATAGTATCTACCGGATATTTCGAGGTTGACAGTCTCAGCGTCTATATTTCATACGTGAAAGCGGTTGATATATTCCCTGACAAACCTTCCTTTATCGGGCTTAAAAAAACAAATCCCGAAAAGATTGATCCCGTATTTGAAGAAAAACTGAAAGATGTACTTTACGGAAACTGGTATTTTTCGAGATGGTCTGACCAGAACAGGAATATGTTCAAGTCCTACAGTCAGACAAAATTTATGCTTCTGCTGATCATGTCGGTTATACTTGTAATTGCTGCTGTAAATATATCTTCATCGGTATTTATGCTTATAATGGAGAAGTCGAGGGAAATTGCCATACTTAAAAGCTCGGGAGCTACCAAATTCCAGATAGTTCTTATTTTTTCTTCCATGAGCACCCTTATAGGAATAATCGGAGTCTTTTTCGGGATGATTGCGGGTCTTCTTGTCGGCATAAATGTCAATGCTGTAATTGCATTTATGGAAAATATTACAAATATAATAATAATGATTATAAACACACTTTTAAAGCCGTTTATAAACAATGAAATTTCAGATGTAAAATTTCTTAATCCTGCATATTATCTCGAAAAAATACCAATTGTTATAAATCTGAGGCTTCTGGTTTTCCTTGCCCTTTCTTCCGTTTTTCTGTCATTTCTGGCAGGGATGATACCTGGCCTCAGGGCCGGCAAAATGAAACCTGTTGAGATATTCCAGAGGCATAATTAAGCCGATAACTGCTGATATTCATGCTAAATTACTGTTTTTTTACCATAAAACAAAAATACTTTGATTTTATATTGTTCTGTTGAACATTAACTGCTAAATTAATATAAGAGGTATTTATGACTTGTGATTTTTGCGGTTCCGATAATCCGGAAATCAGTATTGAGCAGGTGATCGGGAAAAAGAAAAAGAATATACATATATGCCGTAAATGTGCAAATGAGCGCGGACTTATAAGGGATGATGACAGTATTGAATTTTCACTTTCAAAACTTGTCAATTATTACCTGGGTAGTGAAAATTCAGGAGGTACCCATGTATGCGGAAAATGCGGCACGACTCTTGCCGAAATAAAAAAGACCAGGAAACTCGGCTGCGAGGATTGTGCTGTTGAATTCAGAAAATTTATATACAGGGTACTGAACAGCGGACAGTATCATAGAAAAAAGGCATTATACAGCGGCAAAATACCTGCCCGTATGAAAATTGTGAAAGATGTTTTTATCGATCTGGAAATTCTTAAAAACCAGCTCGAAAACGCTGTTAACAGCGAAGATTATGAAAAGGCAGCCGCAATAAGGGACAAAATCAGAAATATAGGATTAAGGAGTAAAACTTGAGAAATTTTCTTCTTGAGCCGGCATGGCTTTTACAGGATAAACAGACAAGCGATGTAATCCTCACTACATTCTGCCGGATACAGAGGAATTTAAGCGGGCAGCCTTTTCCTGCAAGTATTGATCAGTCTGCAATAAGAGAAATTCAGAATGAAATCAGGGATGCTGTAAATGAATCAGATCCTGAACTTCAGATTAAGTATCTTAGGAAATTCAGCAATAACGAAAAGCGTATCCTTATCGAAAAGCAGATTATGCATGAACATTATATTATGGATCCCGAAAACATATATTTTCAGAATTATGATGAATCAGTGTATCTTTTATTAAACACAAATTGTCATCTTACACTTTTATCACTGACAAACGGTCTTTCTCCGAAAAAAGCCTTAAGTAAAATTATCAGACATGAAAAACTTATCGATAATAGTCTCAATTTCTCTTTTTCAATGGAATTCGGATATCTTTTTGATGATATTTATTCACTTGGAACGGGAATCAAACTGGGACTAATAGCACATTTGCCTGCCCTGCAGGAAGCTGATATAATTGACAGAATAGCACAGCAGCTGCTCAAAGCAGGCTGTGAAATCAACGGCTTCTTCTCTGAAGATGAAGATTCAATGGGAGCGCTTTATTTCATAGAACTGGCGCCGGATTTTCATCAGAATGAAAAAGATTTGATTGAAAAACTTGAATCTATAGGCCGTCAGATATTACATTATGAGAGAGAGGCCAGAACTGATTTTCTGGAATCCAGGAAAACCGAACTTGAAGATACGGTATGGAGATCATACGGGGTTTTGAAATATTGCAGGAAAATCCCGGCAGAAGAAGCCATATTAAGAATTTCAGATTTACGTCTTGGAGTATATTCAGAAATAATAAAAATGCCGATTAATAAGGTAACGCCTCTGTTATTTACAGTACAGAAGGCACATTTATGCAATGCGTTCAATCTTAAGGATAATGAATGTGATGAGCGTATTGACTGTATCAGATCCGATTATATTAAATCGGTTTTATTCAGCGCGTCATAGGGAGGATTTATGTTTAAGGGTTTAACTCAGCGGGCGCAGAGGATATTGACTATTTTCGCACAGGAAGAAGCAAAAAGGTTCCATTCTGATCAGCTTCTTCCGGAACATATAATACTTGCAATCTTACGTGAAGGCGAAGGCATGGCCTACAGGGCACTAAAGGAAGTAAATATAAATCCTGTCGATATGCAGATTGAGATAGAGAAAAATCTTCCCAAAAAACATACTGGTTTTCTTCTCGGCGATGTACCTCCTTCTGCAAGAGGCAAGAAAATTCTTGAAGATTCCGCCGAAGCTGCAAGATCCATGCAGCATGATTATATCGGAACCGAACATCTGCTTCTGGCAGCCGCGTCGGAAGAGGGCAGCATCGTGGCGCGGTATCTTGATAAATATGAAGTTCAGCTTCAGAATCTGCGTGATGTAATTGAACAGCTGTCCGCATCAAAAAGTAAAAGCAGAAAATCATATTTTTCGGATCCGACAAAAAAGAAGCAGATATCAAACCAGAAAAAGATCACTCCGACTCTGGATGAATTCGCAAGGGATCTGACTGACGCAGCACTCAATGGAAATCTTGATCCTGTTATCGGAAGAGTCAGGGAAATACAGCGTGTAATACAGATCCTTGCACGCAGAACCAAGAATAATCCGGTTTTAATCGGTGAGCCCGGGGTCGGGAAAACGGCAATAGTTGAAGGACTTGCCCAGCAGATTGTCGACGGCACAGCTCCGGATGTTCTTCTTGAAAAACGGGTAATGACTCTTGATCTGGCATCTTTGATTGCGGGCACCAAATACCGCGGAGAGTTTGAAGAAAGACTTAAGAGAGTCATGAAGGAAATC
>CAZKOK010000218.1:0-6850 GCA_964554355.1 uncultured Spirochaetia bacterium
AGTATGAGAGGGTTCCGGGCGCTGATGATATGAGTGTTTCCTTTGTTATCAATGAACAGCGGATTGAACTGAATTTCCCGAAAAGTGAAGAGTTTGAAGCTATTGAGGAACTGGATTTTGATGATAACTGGGAAAAAGGAGACCTTACAAAACTTGTCGCGGATTTCCGTGTCAGGATGAAGGCAGAAGAAATTACAGATACTATCAGGATGTTCAGGGAGTATAAGCCGAAAGAGGCCTGGGAGCTGCTTGTGGCATCAACCGGAAAAATACTGTATATTCCCACTTTTGATTCTGGAGTGCCGGCTGATGGCGTTGACATTCATCATAGAATACTTACACATCCGCATTTCCAGCTTATAATAGACGGGCATCATTCTGAAAAAGTAAACAAGGATGAACTTTTAAAATATCTCGATGAAAAAAAACAGGAAGGGGTTTTCAGTCTTTTATGTTGTCCGATCCTTTATTATGAATATGTTATAGGTTATATAAATCTTGAAAGCCAGCGTAAAATCGGCAGGGATATTCTTGAATATGTGTTTGATTTCGCAAGAGTTCTCAGTTATGTTCTTCTTCATAAAGGATATTTCAAGGACAAAAAATACAAGCCTTATCAGTATGATGCCCAGATAATTGACATCAGTGCGTCAGGGATACTGTTTGCTCATTCATCTCTCGATTTAAAAAACAACCTGATGCTTTATTCCGATCTTGAACTTCACCTTACAATCGGAGACCGCAAGCTTGAAATAAATTCCAGGGTAATGAGAAAGTATCCAGAAGAAGACATGACATTCTACGGTCTTCAGTTCATGGATATAAAACCCGAGGATTTCAGATTTTTGTTTGATTATGTATACGGCCGGGCCTTCACCCAGGACGATGAAGTGAAATGGGAAGGCGGGGCTGAAGCGCCTGAAATTTCTTTTGAAAAAGACAAGGAAGAGCAGGAAAATCCTGAGTTATAAAATATAAGAAGCTCACGCTACGAACGCGACAATGGAAGCGACGCAACGCAGGTTTTTAGGGTTTAAAAACCATAAGATTTATTTTGAACAAAATGCATAATACCAGGAAGATGTTTTTTTCTCACATGGCAGTATCTCGTAGCGCCGCTTTTCCCGTAGCATTCGTTGCGTGAGATCCTGTGCATTGAGGTTCTACAAAGAAGCAAAAAAGCCCCGGAGGGCTTTTTCCGCCTTATGTAACTGTTAATTTGTTATTCCGACCCGGTGCTTGGGTTCGAATGTTTTTTTAACGGCTATTTTATTTTTCTTACTGTTAAAAAATACTCCGCCGTTCCAGTATTCTACAGCAGCAAACAAAGCGTTTCCGCCGTCATGTTCGTCCTGGTCTTTTGTAATATAGGAAACATAATTTCCGAGTTCTTCATAATTTTCATTCAGGAAGCATTCAATTCTCTTTTTATTGAATGCATTCCATTTCTCAAGGTCCTTGAAACCGGAACCCTGGTCTTCAACAATCAGACGCGCTACTTCTGTGCTGAAATAGAACCAGACCTTTACTTTTTTTTCAGGATTGTTCTTGTTTCCGTGTTTTACAGCGTTTTTGATAATCTCGCTTATCTGCTGTTCAAGCAGGTTTATTTCCTTGATTTCATGCGGAGCCTTCTGGACTATCAGAAGAGTGAAATAGCGGATTTGTCTGTAATCGCTAGGGAATTCCTTATAGAACATTCCATTGTCATTAAACAGTTCGTTCTTTTCATCAACTTTAAGTAATTTGATGTCATCGTTTTCAGTACTCACAATTACCCCTCTACCTGTTTGATTGCCAGTTCTATACTGTTTGCTATTGGAAAGTAACCCATCAGTTTGGTAAGTTCAATTACCTTTTTAACCGAACCATGAATGTTGGCGATAACGAATTTCAGGTTCATTTTCTTGATTGTTGAACATACATAAATCAGGGCGCCTATTCCGCTTGAGTCAATATAGTCTACATTTTCAAGATTGACCACAAATCGTTCAATTTTTTTTTCCAACATTTTCATTACCAACTCTTTTAGTTTGTAGGAATTATACAGATCCATTTCACCGTTTACATCAATGATATAGGTTTCAGAATGCTTCCTGATCTTTAATTCCATGCTGTACTCCTTGTTTCTGGATATTTAATTGACTTTTAACGCCAATAGCGTCTGATCGTCATGCTGTTTTGCCTTTCCGACAAAATTGTTAATATCGTTAAGTATTCCTGTTACCAGTTCTTCTGAATTTAAATTATAATTAGCTTTAACAAATTTTACAAGGGATTCATAGCTGTACTGGATACCCTTTGCATTCATTGCCTCGATTATGCCGTCAGTATACAAAATGGCGATATCATTCTTATTTAAAATGATTCTTTTCTGCGTATATTCAGTGCTTGGTTCTATTCCGATAGGAAGTCCCGGAGTATCAATGCTTTCGATGGTTTTTGTTTTTGCACGGTAAAGCATAAGAGGGTGGTGTCCTGCATTGGAATATTCTATTGTTTTTTTGTCGGGGTCATATTTAAGAAAACTGAGTGTGGCAAAATGGTCAATATCAATTTTTCCGGTAATACCGCGGTTTATCCAGCTTACGATGGTCGCCGCAGATCTTGCAGCGCCGGCAATCAGCTGGATAATGGTCCTGATCATAATCATTACCAGCGATGCCGGGACGCCCTTGCCGGCTACATCGCACATTACAAGTGCGATCCCTCCGCCTTTAAGCTTGAGAATATCATAATAATCACCGCTGACGCCTTTTGCAGGTTTGGTATAAGCGGATATTGTTGTGTCCTTTACTTTGGGAATTCTTGACGGCAGAAGTTTCTGCTGGATTTCAGCTGCAATCCCGACCTCTCTTTCCATTTCCTTTTTATCGAGAAGTTCCATATAAGTAAAAAAGTTATCCAGGGTAATCGATGTATAGTCCGCAAATGTTTTCATGTTGATAAAATCTGCTTCAGTGAACAGTTTTATCCTGTCCCTCTGACAGACAGCCAGCGCTCCGAGGGTCCTGTTGGATGCTACCAGCGGAATAATTATCATCGAAGAAATAAACATCAGGTCGTTTTTTGTATTCTGTTCGAATCGCGAATCAATTGTTGTGTTTCTGATAAAGGCAGGCTGTTTGTCCTGAATAACTTTTCCGATTACACCTTCACCCATTTCAATTTTCTTATTGCGGAAAAAGTTGTCCATATTTTCAAGTTTTGTCTTTACCTGATCAATTACAGGGAACGGAGGAGGGAATATTCCGTATTCGGATTCAAGTTTGATTGTATTGTCAAAATTATCAATAAGAAGAATTATGCTTCCGTCAGCATCCAGGTTCTTTGCGGTGGATGATGTGATATTATCAAGAATTGTTGATATATCCTGCCTCTGTGAAATGGCGTTACCTATTGTCTTCATAAAATCAAAAAGAGACTGGAGGTCCTCGGTAAGTGTGCTGATGGTTATTCTGTCGGTCCTGACAATAAATCCTGAATAGGAATGGATTATCATCATGTAAATCAGGACAGAGGCGGGAAGGATGATGTGTAGACTGAATACATGGGCATCTTCTGTATCAAGAAGCAGCAGCAGATTGGATATAACCAGCAGGAAAATTATACTTCGTCTGGTCTGAATTACTACTGCCGCTTCCGGATCATCAGTGTTGAACTGCGACAGTTTCCCGAAGTTGTAGCCGAGGATGGTAATGAAAATAAACAGAGGAACCCTAAGGATATCTCCCAGGACATTGAGATACGGATTGGCTGCAAAGGGCTGAACTGTCATTGTAAATATAAGAAAGGCAGAATAACCGAAGAATGCAATAAAGAAGCCTGCCGGGTTAGGCTTTTCAGCAAGAAACTGTCTGTTCCACATCAATAGAATAAGCAGGATTATTATATCGGCAATTATATAGAGCTCGGGTTTATCCAGAAAATCGATTACTGATAATGCGTCACGAATAAGCAAAACGATAAATATATTACCGAGTTTGGGAAAGGTACTTGAGTTAAGCAGTTTCTTAACATATAAGAAGTATATAAGTCCCACAAGGTCAAGAAATATTCTGTTCCATATGTGCAGACTTGCCAGGTTTTTTATAAATTCCTGCATGTTTATTTTATCCGCCAAAAAAAGGAAAATTTAAGCTCTGTTTGAGTCAGAAAACATTCTACCATTGTTGAAGATAGTGGTCAAGGAAGAATATGCTTGCTGCGCGGGAACAGGCAGCTTTTGTTTTGATGTCAAATTTTAATTTGCTAAAGAGAAAAACTGATATGACAGCCAATAGTTTTCATTCTCATGGAGGTCGGGGAGTCAGCGGAGTACACTGAGTAAATTTAATTTAAATTATTCTCTGTGTTCTCTCAATCACCTCTGTGTACTCCATGAAAAAAAAGCTGAACATGATTACATTTAGTGTTATATGCCGGATAGCGATATGATGTCGGCTATTCGGGAATTTCACTCTGTCCCTGCTGATAATAATCAATCAGGGCTTTATAGGCATTTCTGTCGCTTTCTCTCTGAAAAGAGGTTACTTCAAGTCCTGTTGAGTAAAATATATGCCCTTCCTTTATCCATCTGACCTGGCATTCCCCTCTTACATCAAGACCCTCTGCTGATTCTTCTGCGATTATATGAAACGGATATGTGCAGCCGATTTCAGGTTTTGAAGGTACTGGAAAATCAGTGCGGCAGCCGATTTCAGAAATATCCCTGACCCAGCCGATAAAATCTGAGTCTGATAATATTATTTTTGCATAACAGATTTCCCTTTCTTTCTGTCTGTACTCTTTCATTGTTTTGTTTCCTCACGAAGATAAGTTCCGATTTCAATTCTTGTTGATTTAATATTATCAGGCCGCCAGTTTACCGGTTTTCCGTTTTCATCAAGAAAAGTCAGCTTGAAAAAATTAAAAGTCTTTTTTGTAATAAAAAGGCCCATTCCGAATCTCTTGTAGCCATTAAGCTCTCTGTACTTCTGAAAGTCCTCGCTGTGCAGATCAATATTTTCAATATCAGAATCTATGATGTACGGCAGACTTGAGGGATCAAAACCTCTCCCGCAATCCTGAATGGCTATCTTGAGTCTTGGCCCGTCGATGGCAAAATGAAGAGTGATATCCTCCCTGATCCTGTTTTCACGATGCGCGCGAAGTGAATTGTTGATTAATTCCAGAATGGAATACATTATCTGCTCGCGGTCTATAACCGTATCAGGCAGACTGATATCCTTCAATGTAGCCATCAGATCGTTGAAATGTGCATCATGGTGTACATTAAGACGTAAATATTTGCAGTTTTTTGTTCGAAAATCAATATATTGATCCATGATCTCTGTAATTCAGGATACAGTTAATTCTTTAAAATTACAATTGATTTTAACTAATTTTACAGGCATGATTTCCTGAAGATCCGGATCCTGGCTGGATAATAATATAGAGGAGTTTTTTTATATGAATCCGGTGCTGAAAAAATAATATAAATATTTAATTATTCAGGCTGTTTTCATGATAAAATCGCGTATTGGAATTTATATGATTTATTTCTTATTTGAAATTAATGGTTTCAAACAGCTAAAACAGATTGAAGCTGAAAAGACCAGGGCAATAACTGATTCACTTTACAGAATACTGGGTATAAAGGAATATAATCTTCTGCGCAGCGACAAGGACTATCTCCTCTTAAGCCTTGTTTATAAGGAAATTCACAAGGACCGCATAATTGATGCCATTTACAATTGTTATGAATTTCTTAAAAAACAGGAAAAGCTCCTTCAGGCATTTTCGATAATAGTTGATTTTAATGAAGAAAAATCTGATGACACTGTCTTTAATTATCTTCTTTCCCGGCTTTTCCAGACCCGCTCACTTAATTCGCTTTTCGTGACTGAAAAAATGAATGAAATATTTTCCAATTATTTCGAAGGGAAACGCGAAGGACCGTTATTCAGAATTACAGAGAGAAAAGATTATATAGATCCTCTTTTTTCAAGAGGAGGAATACTCCATCACCGTGAAAATGTCAGACAGCTGATAATTGAAACAATAGTCGAGTTTTATCAGAATGAAGATCAGAAGGATGCAGTTATTCATCTTCATTCAAGCGAGAATTCATGTGTAAGAAAAAACCTGAAAAGAGCACTCAGGGAAATAGGAGGAAATGAAGAACCCGAATGGTGCTGGATAGAATTTTCTTCCGACCTGAGCGGGATCTGCCCTCCCTTTATTGAAGGCATAATGGATATAGATTTTCTGAAGTACAGTGAATTCCTTTCAGAGAATGACAAACTTATTCTGGCTGCGAATCCTGAATTTGAAAAACTTGAAGATCATCTTTACGAAGATCTTTTTATCAGATTTGTCATTTTCATCAGGGCATATATAAAATTCTGCCGCAAAAACTATATCCCTCCGGTAGTCGTATTTGAGGCTGTCGATAAAATAAATGAGAAATGTTTGTCACTTGTATTAAAAATCCTGAATAATATGAAAAATGCTATTCCTGTAATAATCACAAACAGCGATGAGCTGCCAGGAGCGCTTGAAGAGATACAGACAATTGATATTCCGATTGAGGATATGGCAGAAGAGGAATTAATAAAAAAACTTCCTCAGATCAATAATGATAAAAATAATATCAGTGAAATAATAAAAATATGTGAGAAGAATCCCGATTATCTTTTTTATTATTCATTTTTAAAAGCAAAAGGTCACTCTTTGAAAAATCTGAAAAAGAAGAGTGACCTTTGTACAATACTTATCAGAAATTTTGAACAGGCTGTCCAGGAAATATACTATATTGCCTGTCTTTCCTTTTCGTTTTTAAATCTGTCGGAAATAACAGGATTTTTAC
>CAZKOK010000219.1:0-6824 GCA_964554355.1 uncultured Spirochaetia bacterium
AGTACTCATACCCTCTCCTTGTAAAAAGCTTCATCAGAAAGAATACTTCAGCATAATCGGACTGTCAACAGTTGAGAATTATTCTCATTATAATTCCACTGTATCCTGCATGGATTTCAGGGGTCCGTCCGTTTTGTGTTTTTGAATTCAATCAGCTGGTCCGGCGGCCATCCCTGTACTGTCTTCCCGTTTTTAAAAAATCTGAAATCGCACACATCATTGCCGCCGCCAATGGTTTTTGTCCTTTCCATTCTGATTCCCAAAGCTGAAAATTGTGCATAATCCGTCAGACAAAGGTACGGAACATATTTTCCATAACCCATTGAATTATAAAATTTGCATATTCCGCATTCATGATAATCAAATCCGAAATCAAAACTGCCGTATCCGCCTTCAATAAAGTCGAATGCCCAGTCTTCCTTATATCTTCCTGATTTAGACAGTTTTGATGCCTTTTTCCATTTTTTATAACGTGACTTGGAAAAAAATATTCTACGGAACATCTTCAACAGCAGGCTGTTCACTGAATTGATCCTTTTTTCAACAATTCTGTATATCACTTCACCTGTTATTTTTTCATTAAAATTTCTATTTTCAAGGGATTGTATTATTGAAAGCAGCTGGGCAGACCCTCTGAGATTACCGGTTAATCTGTTTTTCCTTCCTCCTATGTATGGTATTTTGGGAATAAGTTTTCTGTAATTTTCAATTGACTGCACGATTATTTCAGATACTTCACCCGTGTTGAATAAATCATCCATCACACTGCCGTATTTTTTAATCAGTCTGCAGAATTCCCTGACCTGTTTTTTTTCATTATAGTATTTTTTCTGTTCTTTCCCGTGATCCATATTTTCACTCCCACATCCTGTTAACTCACATTAACTATCACATTTTTCCATGTCAAGGGATAAAAACTGCTTTTTTATCAGGATTCACTATATTTCGGGTATTTTTCTGCAATAAACTGTATTTTCCAGATTGACTTTTTCCGAAAATAGATTATTGTTAACTCATATTAACTTATATACCATGGAGTATGAAATGATCATTATCAAAATAATTCTTGCGGCAATTGCTGCAATCGCCGGTTTTTTCTTTTTCTGGCTTTTTGTTCTTAAACTTGTTATGAAAATTGCCAAAAGTGAAAAAAAAGCACCCTGCCCCGCTTCATTAAGCTGGATAGTTAATCTTCCCATAAGGCGCCGGTATATGCGGCACGTAATTGACCGGGTGGCTCCGCGTGAAGGAGAAACTGTCCTTGAACTGGGCCCAGGACCGGGCGCATTCTCTATCGATATGGCCCGAAGGCTGGGTCCTGAAGGAAAGCTTTTTTCGGTTGATATTCAGCCGAAAATGATTGAACTTCTGAATGATAAAATCAGAAAGGCAAAAGTTAACAATATTCAGACAATCGTTGCCTCCGCATATGATATGCCGCTTGACGACAACAGTATTGACCGCGTTTTTCTTGTCACTGTTCTTCCGGAAATCCCTGATCCGGCTAAAGGACTCAGGGAAATATACCGTGTCCTTAAACCGGGAGGATTATTTTCCACAACAGAGGAGTTCCTTGATCCTGATTATCCCATGAAAAAAACAACAAAAAAATGGGCCATGGAAGCAGGATTCATACCTGACAGGGATTTTGGAAACTGGCTCGTTTATACTGTAAATTTCAGAAAACCCGGGCAGGAGACAGTCTCCTGATGCCTTATGAACTGATTCGAAATATATTGATATATTCCTCTTTTTTACATAATATTGACTGATGGAAAGTCCGGAATATTCACTTGAAGAACTCAGAATAAAATTTCCGGCTGCGGCCAGTTATCTTCTGAATATTTTTCTTATCGAACGCGAATACGGCAGGGTCCAGAATTCGGAACTGGCCAAAAAAATGTCTGTTTCCAAACCTGCTGTCAATCAGGCCATCGGCAGAATGAAAAATCTCGGATTTGTCAGGCAGGCATCCTATGGAGAAATTGTCCTTACCGGAAAAGGGAAAAAACTCGCTTCAAAAATACTGAAAAAACACTACCTTGCTGAATACATGCTGGTAAAAAGACTTAACTATCCATGGGACAAGGCTGATGAAGAAGCACAGCGTCTGCAGGAAACAATATCTGATGAATTCACGGATTACCTTTTTGAGTTCTTCGGCAAACCTGAAGTTTGTCCCCACGGCAATCCATTCCCCGGATCAAAAGCGGAACAGCCGCTGATAAATGCACCCAGGCTGGACAAAGCCCCCCGTGATACAGCTCTTGAACTGATACGGATTACAGAAGAAGGAGAAGCCGAAGACGGCCTGCTAAAATTCTGCAATATGCACAATCTTTTTCCCGGAACTGCCCTTACTGTCAGCAGATATATAAATGACAACAGCATTGAAGTATTGTCCGGGAGTTCAACAATCAAGATACCTCTTGGGTTTGCCGGGTATCTCTGCTACAGAATAAAATAACGTCATTTTTTGCATAATAATGGAAAAAATATTGACAAATAATGTTAATGCGTATAAACTTTTATTAATACACATTAACTATTTTGTGTAACAGGAGGATTAATATGTCATTATATGATGGAAATACAGACACTCCCTACACAATTTCCAATATTCAAACTGAAAAAGAGGGGATAAAGGAATTCCTTTTTACGCTTGGCTGTTATCCGGGTGAAAAGGTAACAATTATTTCCAGGCTTGCATCAAATATCATTATAAACATAAAGAATGCAAGATACAGTATAGACAGGGAGCTTGCCGGTTCGATCAAAATCTGATCCGACGGCATACAATTTCAGATAATAACAGTCAATTTACACAAGTTTACTTTTACACAGGAGAGAATTATGAAAATTGCACTGGCAGGCAATCCGAACAGCGGAAAAACTACATTTTTTAACGCAATGACAGGTAAAACGGCCCATGTGGGGAACTGGCCGGGCGTTACGGTAGATGTAAAAGAAGGTGTTGTCAAAAAGAAATTCCGAAAGGGTTCTGAAAAAATCACAGTCGTTGATTTACCTGGGGTATATTCACTGTCGCCCTTCACAAATGAAGAAATATTGACAAGGAGTTTTATAAAACAGGAAAAACCTGACGTAATTATCAACATCGTAGATGCGACAAACCTTTCACGCAGCCTTTTTCTGACAAGTCAGCTTCTTGAACTGGGTATTCCTGTGATACTTGCACCAAACAAGGATAATCTGAATAAAAAAAAGGGTGTTTCAATAGATACTGATATTTTGAGTGAGAAACTCAAATGCAAAGTGATAAAAATAAATGCCCTGAAAGCAGATCGTGAAGAATTCTCCAAACTGATTGATGCAGTAAAAAGTATTTCCGGAAAAGAACTGAACCATTCACCTCTCTGTACACCAGGAGCCGGCAAAAGACATAAACACGGGTCAAACGGAAACCCGGACAGAGGGCGCTTCCGGATTGTAAAGCAGATCGCCTCGGCGGCTGAAAAAAGGGACTCCGGCTCAGACAGGCAGAGTATTCATGACAAAGCAGACAGAATAATCACCGGTAAATGGCTGGGAATACCTGTATTCATCGGAGTAATCTGGCTTGTTTTTTCAATATCGCAGGCATGGGCAGGTCCGTTTCTTGCAGATCTATTAACAGGTCTGACTGATAATATTTATAATCTTGTCGGAAAAGCATTAAGCACGAACATCCATCCTGTAATCAGAACACTGCTTCTTGACGGCATTATCGGCGGATTAAGTGCTTTGGTTGGCTTTCTGCCGCTTATTATGGTCCTTTTCTTTTGTCTTGCAGTGCTTGAAGACTGCGGCTATATGTCAAGGGTAGCAGTCGTTATGGATCGCCTGTTCAAGAAGATCGGACTTTCCGGAAGGTCCATTATCCCCATGGTTGTAGGCACGGGCTGCGCAATTCCCGGGATAATGTCTACCAGAACGATAAAAAACGACAGACAGCGGCGGACAACTGTCATGCTGACTCCTTTCATGCCCTGCGGGGCAAAACTGCCTGTAATTGCTCTTGTTACAGGAGTATTTTTCAGCGGAAATATATGGATCGGCACTTCGATTTATTTCCTGGCCATAACGGTTATTATATTAAGCGGATTGCTTATCAGAAAGATCACCGGAGACAACACACAGTCATACTTTATACTGGAACTGCCCGACTACAGAGTCCCGGGGTTGAAAAGGGTCATAATCTCAATGTTCAGCCAGGCGAAAGAGTTTCTTATAAAAGCAGGCACCATTATTCTTGTCTGCAATGCGGCGGTACATCTTCTTCAGACATTCAACTGGCATTTTCAGATTGTCGGTGAAACTGCGCCCGAAACAAGTATTCTGGCATCTCTTGCTTCACCATTGTCTTTCCTGTTTGTCCCTCTGGGATTCGGCATCTGGCAATTTGCGGCCGCATCAATAACAGGATTTATTGCACGGGAAAATATTGTGGGAACTCTTGCGGTTACATTTTCAATCACCAGTTTTTTCAATCTCGAAGAACAGGCCCTGAACTCCGGCGGAACCGGTGTAATGAAACTTTTTGGAATAAGTGCATCTGCAGGACTTGCATATCTTGTATTCATATTGTTTATTCCGCCATGTTTTGCGGCAATAGGAGCAATGCATGCAGAAATGGAGTCACGGAAATGGTTCTGGGGTGCTTTGGGCTGGCAGTTTGGCACAGGATATGTGCTTGCGTTTTTTATATATCAGACAGGGACACTGATAACAACAGGATCTGCCGGAGAAGGATTTGCAGGGGGATTAATGGCCGTTTCAGTAATAATCGGCATTATTGCGTTTCTTGTACGAAAAGGCGGCAGAAGAATGAAAATCCGGAATATGTCTGCACCCCGGGAAACATGAAGATAACAGGCAGCACTTAAAAAGGAGCAGTATTGTAATGGGAAATATAACAGCTGCAGCAGTAATAATTCTGATACTCTGGACTGCAGCCGGGAAAATCATCCGAAGCAGAAAAACCGGACGTACCGGCTGCGCGAACTGTCCTGCAAAAATGAATTGTAAAAAAACAAACCGTCAAAGTCATTGAATTTCAGTTGTTTAAGAAAATCCCCGATGGCGGATCAAATCATTGCTTCAATTTAATTTTTAATGTATCCTGACCTGCAAAATTATAACAATTGAGAGATTTCAATGAGTGAAAAAAATTTTAAGACTATACTGGCCAGTGCGGGAAATACCGTGCGTTCAGGTTCCGGCAAAGTCCTTGCAGCACTTAAAAAATTCCCTGCAGCAGCTGTGAAATTCTTTAAGTCTTTTAAAAAGACACCTGAAGTCCTGAAAAAAACAGCTCAGTTTTTAAAAAAGGCTGTGAAAGCTGCCGGAGGTTTTTTTGTATCATTAAAAAACCTGATACTGAAAATAAATAAAACCCTTTCGGTAAAATTCCTGATTCTTCCCAACGGATTCCTGCTGTTCGCAGCCATGTTCATGTTTTCCTTTCTGATTATGGCCCTGGAAACCATACAGTTTCATGTCCTGCAGGTTGTAACCGACTATCTTTCAAGCACTTTTATAATTTCCATTGCAATGCTTGGAATTGCTCTGGGCAGTCTTGTTTCCTTTTATGTAGGCAAACTGAAGTTTCATATTACACTTGCTGTCTGTTCTGTTCTTGTTTTTATATCAGTTATTTTTTCCTACTACAACATAATAAACATAGGGTTACTGAAATATCCTTATCTGCTTATTCTTCCTTTTTTCTTTGCCTCGGTAATAATCAGTACAACTTTCTCGCATTCACATTCAAATCTTATTTATTTTACCAATCTGCTGGCATCGGCCGCAGGAACGATTATGCCGATTCTGCTTGTTCCGGTGTTCAACAGTGAAAACAGTATCTTTATTCTGATGTTCATCCCGATCGTATTTCTTTTTCTGCTTGCGCTCAGGATACCCAATCTGGTTTTCAAGGCCGGCGCCGTTATCGCGGCAGCCGTACTGTTTTTTCAGCTTTACGGCTTTATTTCTTCAAACCTGACTGAACCGGATGAAATCAGTGCTTTTGTTTTTGAAAATAAAATAATGTCGGAAATCCCCCCGGAGGACGACACGAAATATTACATAAACTATACGCAGAACTTCTTTAACAGGGTTTTCGAAAAGGATCCGGAAGACAATGTATACATATTCACAGGCGACCAGTACGATTACAACAGGGCCCGCTATTTTCTGCAGCTTTTGGGTTTTTATCCGCGCTCAGGCATAAGCAAAATCCCGATAATTGAAAAAAGGACTGTCCTGAAAGACTTCAGCACAATCAATGCAGATATATATGATTATGAAATCATTCCGGCAATCATCAGAAAATACAGGCTTTACTTCAAAAGAAACACGGACCGCAAGTTTCTTGAAATGGTCTATACAAAATCCGAAGACGATTCTGTTTACACTCTCACCGGAGACGAATACGACCGGAAAAGAGCGCGTTATATGCTTACCGAACTCGGTCATATGGAAACGGTTAATCTGAATTTTGATGTCAGATACAATCTCCGTCTGGCAGCAACGGCCGGCAAGATTTTCACCAGTCCGACACGCCTTGTGCTGGACGAGGATAATATGCTGGGCAGGCTTAATTATACAGGAACGTCCTATCTGCATGCCAATGATGATATCAACAGGTCTGTTGATGAGCTTTATATGGCCATAAACGGATCAAAACTTGATATTGTTGACTGCTGGAACGGGACATGGCATGACCCGCGCGTTCCCTGGATGGATGATGCAAACGTATTCATCATCGGCCTGTCGGCAGACGGTATTGTGAAATCATGCAAACAGCTTAAAAACTCAACGGT
>CAZKOK010000220.1:0-6823 GCA_964554355.1 uncultured Spirochaetia bacterium
TAACCCGTTCGAGCAGGGAGATGTATATTCTGGTCGAATGAGTTGCCACCCGGGAAATGGCGGAAGGAATAAACTGCGGATAATTGTGTTATTGCTGCTCTGTTTCCCCGCCTGATGCCGGAGTTTCGGTATTTTTTTTCTTCATCAGGACTATGATTACGGGTAAAGCTATTCCTGCAAGAATAATCGCAAATAATCCTATGCCGGGGGTTACGGAAGCGCTGAAAATATTGTCTCTGCCTATTATACTTGAAATATCTATCAGCTTCCAGATTCCGAGGGCAACTGATAACAGGGCGAAAAATATTACTGCTATGACTTGTCCCTTTTTGATCATATTGGCACGGTTTCCGAACAGGCATATTATTCCCGCAATTGTGAAGAAAGTAAATGAAAACCAGCCGTCACCGGCACTGCCGCTGACAGAACCGATAAATGGAGCATTGACCCAGGGTAGAAAAGTAGCAATTATTCCGATTCCGCAGGCAATTAATAAAGCGATTCGCTGTTTGTGCATATTGATTCTCCTGAAACAGATTTTATTAATGGTTTGTTTCCTTCGGCAGATAAACCGCATATCTGATGTTTAATTATATAATCATAGGAAAAACGAGCGCTGTTTGCAAATTTCATCACAGATCCGGTTATTAACCCGACAGCTGTACCGATGGATCTTTGTCCATCGCCATAACATGCTTTTTCCGAAACCCTCGTTCCGGACCTTTTATCCGGGAGGGGCTGCGGCCAGGGGCAGGCATATTATGCGAAACGAAAAAGATATATATCGCGACCGGCAGCACTTTCAGCAAGCCTTCTGCGGAGCTGGTCCGGGAATGCGGAAAACACGGATACGAACTCGATTTCTATGACGGCCAGAGGATGCCGGACGGACCCGGGGTATATAATGAGGAACTGCCTCCCCTGTTTTCGCTTGACGAGCGGACGATTAAGCTGATTACGGAGAATAATTCGCGAAAACCGGAAAAAGGGTTTTGACGGGATAATATGACTGAATGATTCAGGTCAGGCTGACGGGCGGTCCGGGAGGGGAAGAGTTGATTTTGGAAGGGGCGGGGCATCGGTAATACTTGAGGTTCAGGACAGTCTTGTGCGTAAAATACTATCTATATAATCTGGCGATGGATATACAGTAAAGCGATTACAGAGAAAAATAAATTTGACAATTCTTTAAAACTGGTTTATATTGTCTGCATAGTAACTTATGGAGCAAGCAGTGAAATATAGGTTATGCAGCATTGCAGACATACAGATCGGCTATACATTCCGCTCGAAACTTATCAATCAGAATGACAGCAATATCTGCGTCGTGCAGATGAAAGACCTTTCTGACGGCAATATTATCGACACCGGCTCACTCATAAAAACTCATCTTGATAAAACCGATGAAAGGCATCTGATAAAACGGAATGATCTTGTATTCCGCTCCCGAGGACAGAATAATACTGCAGCTATTATGGAGTCCGGAATCCAAAATGCTGTTTTGGCAGCACCTCTTTTCAAGATAAGGATAAACAAAGCGGAAATATTGCCGGAATATTTATTGTGGCTGATAAATAATTATGCATCCCAGATTTGGCTGGCATCCAGAAGAGAAGGCTCTCACGGAGGAATGATCAGCAAGAAAACGCTTGAAGAACTTGAGGTTTTTATACCTTCCGTTGAAAAACAGCGTGAAATCCTTCAAATAGACAAACTGCAAAAGAAAGAAGAACAGATAACGGGCCGTTTACAGGCTCTTAAAAATCGATACTATTCGAACGTGCTGCTTCAGGCAGCAAAAGGAGAATGATTATGGCGACAAATCCTCCCAAAGGCGACGGACACAGAAAAGGCGCTGTCAGAAAGAGATCTCAGGTCAAAAACCCGAAAACCGACAGATATGTAAAACGCGATACGGAAACCGGACTGTTCATCGATCAGAAAAGCGACGACAAACCATTCAAAGGCGTAAGGAAGGAAAAAAAGAAATGACCCGGATAGACCAGAAAGACATCAACAACGCGGCCTGGGCCGCATGCGACACATTCCGCGGAGCAGTGGACCCGGCCCAGTACAAGGACTACATCCTTGTCATGCTTTTCATCAAATACATTTCCGATATCTGGACGACCCATTATGAGGAATACCGTAAGCAGTACGGAGATGATGACATTCGCATCCGCAGGAAGCTGGACAGGGAACGCTTCGTTATCAGGGATATTGTATTAAAAGGCATTGATGAAGAAAGCGGAAAAGAAGTGACGGCTGATGTTTTTCCGGCCACTTTCTACAGTCTGTACGAAAGAAGGAACGAACCGAAAATAGGCGAATACATCAACATAGTGCTTGAATCCATCGAGGAAGCCAACAAATCAAAGCTTGAAGACGTATTCAGAAACATAGATTTCAACAGCGAGGCAAACCTGGGCAAAACAAAGGAACGCAACAGGCGCCTTAAAATGCTTCTGGAGGATTTCAACAAGCCGCAGCTGGACATGAGTCCCGGTAAAGTTTCCGAAGATGTCATCGGCAATACCTACATTTACCTGATCGAACGATTCGCGGCCGATGCCGGGAAAAAAGCGGGTGAGTTCTATACTCCCCATAAAGTGTCCGAACTGGTCGCAAAGCTGGCAGGGCCGAAGCCTGGCGACCGCATCTGCGATCCGGCCTGCGGATCGGGAGGGCTGCTTCTGGAGGCCGCGAAGGAAGTCGGCGGCAGGGACTATGCCCTTTTCGGGATGGAAGTTAACGGCAGCACATGGGCGCTGGCCAGGATGAACATGTTCCTGCACGGAGCGGACAGCGCCAGGATAGACTGGTGCAATACGCTTACCGGTCCGACTCTTGTGGAAAACGACAAGCTTATGAAATTCAATGTCTGCGTCAGCAATCCCCCGTTCTCCCTGGACAAATGGGGCGCCGACGAAGCCGAACACGACCGCTATACCCGGTTCTGGAGGGGCGTTCCGCCGAAAAGCAAGGGAGACTGGGCTTTCCTGAGCCACCTGATAGAAGCCTGCTACGAGAAAGAAGGGCGGGTGGCCGTGGTAGTGCCCCACGGCGTATTGTTCCGTGGAGCCGCAGAAGGCAGGATAAGGCAGAAGATGATTGAGGAAAACCTGCTTGACGCAGTTATCGGACTGCCGGCAAACCTTTTCCCCACGACTAATATCCCCGTGGCGATACTTGTGTTCGACCGCAGCCGGGAGCAGGGCGGAAAAAACGAAAACAAAAGGGACATCCTGTTTATCGATGCCAGCAGGGACTTTCTGGCCAGCAAAAACCAGAATGTGCTGCGAGACGAAGATATTAAGCGAATCACGGATTTATATAAAAAACGAAAGGCTGTAGACAAATATTCATATCCGGCAGGCTTTGACGAAATAAAGGAAAACGACTTCAACCTGAACATTCCCCGTTATGTGGACAGCTTCGAAGAGGAAGAAGAAATCGATATCGACGCGGTCCAGAAGGAAATCGATCAGCTTGAAAAGGAACTTGCGGAAGTGAAGGCGAAGATGGCGGAAAAGCTGAAGGAAATAAGAAGATAAGGGACGATAAGGAAAGAAGGCGGAATAGTAATGTCGGTAAGTAATAAAAATGAATATTGTTTAAGAAAGCTTCTATTGTTACTTTATACCACGATTATATAGAGGTATAATGTGATAATGAAGGTTTTTAACGAAGAAAAGCTTAATCAGGCCCTGTCTTTGCTGGAGAGTAGAATCCGGGCGGTTCAAGGCAATCCTGTGCGGATTGTCGTTTGCGGCGGTTCGGCGTTGATTTATACGAAGCTGGTGAGCAGAACGACAAAAGATGTCGATATCCTTGCTATTATAGAACCGGCTTCAGGAATGAAAGATCCTGATCCGCTGCCGGCTTTCCTGACAGAAGCCGCCCGCGTTGTGGCAGCGACGCTGAACCTTCCCGAAGACTGGCTGAATACCGGTCCCGCGGATCTTTTACGTATGGGACTGCCCGGAGGTTTTGAAGACAGACTGGTTTCCAAACGTTTCGGCACTCACCTGACCGTATATTTTATCGGCAGACTGGATCAGATACACTTCAAACTGTATGCAGCCGTTGACAGGGGCGGATATCATATTGATGATCTGCTGGCCCTGAATCCGTCCGGAGAAGAACTCATTATGGCAGCCCGCTGGTCCATGACTCATGATGTTTCTGAAGGATATGCCATGCTTCTGAAGAAATTACTCAAACAATTGGGGTATGAAAATGAAGCTTCAAAAATTTAAAGACAACTTTCTTGATGCTGTATTGGAATTACTGTGGAGGCAATGGTCCGCCCTGGGAATTGCCGGATACGGAAAAAGCGGAGATTCCCGGGTTATCGATCCGGAGGCCCTCTTGCTGTTTTCCGCTTCCATCGCCAGATACGACCAGAGGCTTTTCGACGAAATGCTGGACTGGCTTGTTCTGAATGAAAGGTTTATAAATGTGCAGCGGCTGAAAGCAATTGCGAAAATAGAAGGTTTTCAGTCAATAGGGATTATTAATGCGCTTGCAGGAGCAATACATGCTCGGAAATCCGGATTGAAATGGAAAAGCCTGGCCGGACAGAAAAAGACGGAAGGAAAGATGCAGAATCTGTTCTTCCTGAAATCCGGACAGCCGATGCCTGTTGGAGAAAAAACGGATCCCGGTTTTCTGGAGTACGGGTTTGCCCGTAACCCGGTAGAACCGAGAGGTATGTCAAAACCTTTTCCCGTGAAAACGGTCCCCGGCCTGCTGCTGCAGATCAGAGGGCTGATGGGCATAAATTCCAGAAGCGAGATTCTTCTGTATCTGATACTGAACCGGAAAGGAACCATTCAGGAAATCTCCGAACATACTTATTACGCCTGGCGCTCCGTTCAGGACGTTCTTTTCGAAATGGGGCAATCGTCGGTTATCCATTTTCCGGCAGCGAAAAAGGGGAGAGTGTATTATATCGATCCCGAACCATGGCTGAATATGCTGCTGGACTCATCCGCGAAAAACATCCGCTGGATCGGATGGCCCTCCCTGTTCCGGGCCCTGGAAATAATCTGGCTGAAAATAACGGGACCCGGTTTTTCCGGGCTTTCGACCCTCGAACAGTCGGCGGAAATAAAAATGCTGACGGAAAAGGAACTGGAGACCCGATTTACCAAAGCCGGTTTCGGAGCAGAATCGGGTAATACTGCGGGAACGTGGGGCGAAGAGTATCCGAAAGTCTGGATGGAAAGCGTTGAACGGATTCTGGAGAGGATAAATGGAGAGGATAAATAATGAAGGCAGCCATTAATGCCAATGGAATGGAAATAACCGTAATCTCCAAAGGCGATGAAAACGATTATATATCTCTGACCGATATTGCCAAATTCAAAAACAAATCCGAGGCTTTTATTGTAATAAACAACTGGATGAGGCTGAGAGATACTATTGAGTTTCTCGGATTGTGGGAGACTATGAGTAATCCGGATTTTAAACCTGTCGAATTCGATAGGTTTAGGCACGAATCCGGTGTAAACGCTTTTACTCTTTCGGCTGTGGAAGGTAAAAATGGGTAAAAACAGGGAAATTAACGTTAACGGAAGCAGAATTTCTGTTGTAACGAAAGACGATCTGGATTATATATCACTGACGGATATGGTCCGTAATATCGAAAACGGATTGAGTTTGATTGAAAAATGGCTCCGCAATAAAAACACTATAGAGTTTCTGGGTATATGGGAACAAATGTATAATCCTGGTTTTAATTCCACCGAATTCGAGGGAATTAAAAATGAAGCCGGGTTGAATAGATTTGTTCTTTCGGTTAAGCAATGGTCGGAAAAAACAAATTCCATAGGCGTTATAGCCAAAGCCGGGCGTTATGGCGGAACTTATGCTCATAAAGATATTGCATTTGAATTTGCGTCATGGATTTCTCCTCAATTCAAACTATACCTTATTAAAAAATTCCAGCGTTTGAAAGATATGGAGCTTAAGCAGCTGGGCTGGAACATCCGCCGAAACCTGACGAAAATCAACTACCGTATTCACACTGCGGCTGTCAGCAGATATCTTATACCGCCCGAATTGAATAAGGACCAGATAAATCTTGCCTATGCTTCTGAAGCGGATATCCTGAATATGGCGCTTTTAGGCAAAACCGCCGGACAGTGGCGGGATGAGAATCCGGGCGAAAAAGGAAATATCCGTGATTATGCAAAATGTGTCGCAGCTGGTCTGCCTGGCGAATCTGGAGAATCTGAACGCGCATTTTATTGAGGAAGGGTTAAGACAATCTGAAAGGCTATAAAAACTGAACAAGACAGCCATTCAGCAGATGAAACTGCTTGTTGAAAGCAGATCCGTCAAACGGATGGAAGAATCAGAGGATAAGGATGGGCCTAAATGAATTATCCTTACTGTAAAGGGGTCGAATTCGACCAGTTTGGAATTTGTGAAAAACCGGAAGGGAATGATGGAAAGTTATAAGAAGCTGAAGTCCGCTTTGAAAACTGACTTCATTACTACTTCTGCACATGGCAGAATATCGGCTTTCAGTTTAGCTTATATCGGAGTGAGGGGCAAGGATATTTTAAGTGAAGAGTGATGTGGAAATTAAGACAACGCAGGCGCCGAAGGGAATGAAGATGACGAAGGCTGGAATGGTTCCGGATGACTGGGAAGTTGTCAGACTGGGGGATGCGGCCCTTAATATTACAAGTGGATCTCGAGGATGGGCTTCATTCTACTCAAGCAACGGTTCCTTATTTATAAGAATGACAAATCTTCCTAGGTCTGGAATATGTTTACTTCTGCATGATAAAAAATATGTTGATTTGCCTAA
>CAZKOK010000221.1:0-6806 GCA_964554355.1 uncultured Spirochaetia bacterium
TGCTTCAAGCAATTCATCAAGGGAACCTTCCATAATGCTGTCAAGTTTGTAGAGTGTAAGATTGATCCGGTGATCAGTCAGCCTGTTTTGGGGGAAATTATATGTCCGTATGCGTTCTGAACGGTCTCCGGTACCAACCTGGTTTTTCCTTGCTGCGGCACGTTCTTTCTGTTTTTTCTGCTCTTCAATCTCATATAAACGCGCACGCAGGACCCGTAAAGCTTTTGACTTGTTTTTAATCTGGGATTTTTCGTCCTGACAGGTAACAACAAGCCCTGTAGGCAGATGCGTTATGCGTACAGCTGAATCGGTGGTATTTACACTCTGGCCGCCCGGACCGGATGATCTGTAGACATCTATTTTAAGGTCGTCCTGGTTAATCTGAATATCAGTTTCTTCGGCTTCCGGGAGAACAGCAACAGTAACAGCCGAAGTATGAACACGCCCGCCGGACTCCGTTTCCGGGACCCTCTGTACGCGGTGAACACCGCTTTCGAATTTCATGTACTCGTAGACATTCCTGCCGGATACGGAATAAATTATTTCCTTGAATCCGCCGATGCCTGTTTCATTGGATGACATTATTTCAATTTTCCATTTCAGACCTTCGGCATAACGGCTGTACATCCTGTAAAGATCTGCGGCGAATAGAGCCGCTTCATCTCCGCCGGTACCCGCGCGTATTTCCATGATAATGTTTTTGGCATCAAGCGGATCTTTCGGTATCAGCAGTGCTTTAAGAGATTTCACAAGGTCTTCTTTACGGCTTTTGAGGTCCTTCAGCTCTTCTTTGGCCATTTCCGCCATTTCCGAGTCTGATTCATGCTCAATGAGTTCTTCCGCATCTTTTATTTCCTGTTCGATTTTCCGATAAGCCGAATATCCCTGTACAATTTCCCTTAAGCCTGCATGTTCCTGGGTTAATTCCCTATAGGCATTCATGTCCTTCATTATTTCAGGATCAGAAAGTTTATTTTCAACAGCGTTAAATTTTTCCTTAAGTGAATCAAGTTTATCAAACATTTATTATGCCTTCTCCTCGAATTTGGGACATGAGTAGATAACAATTTCCATTTCATCGGAATTGCTGAAATCAGATACTGATTCAGTCAGCCTTTTCTGAATAAGACATTTTTTGTTTTGACGGCACAGGGGGCAGGCACCGTTGTGCCGGGGATTTATCAATATTTTCATTCCACAGATAATAGCAGAAAACTGAATGGTTATCAATGTAGCAGAAATATGAAAATGAAATAATTCTGAACGATCTTAATTTTCAGGAATATCAAGGGGAGGTTTTTCTTTATTCTGATCTTCGTTCCTGTCCTTTAATAGAAATCCGAAAAGTGCTCCGCAGAGCCCTCCGGCAATGTGTGCAAGTTCGGAAATGTTATTATCCTGAAATGATGCAATAATTTCTTTTGAAAGGAAAAGAAGGGCGACAAGAATGAATGAAAGAGGAATTTCACCTGATTTTACCTTGGTAAATGAACTTAACAGGATCATCATAAATGCAATGCCGCTTGCGCCCAGAAGCAGGCTGTTGGGGACCAGAAGAGCATTAAGGAGTCCGGTAATGAATGCAGTTATAAGGATCATGAAAAGGAGGGAAAAAGAACCGTGTTTTTCTTCAAGCCGGGGCCCCAGAAGAAGAATGAAGGAAAAATTTCCCAGAAGATGGGCCCAGCCGGAATGTCCCAGGATATGGGTAAAAAGCCTGATGTAATGGCTGATTTTGCCGAAACTGAACAAACCCCGTCCAAAAGAACTGAAAAAATTTTCAACAAGCGATGTGTGGAAAACCGTATCCATAAAAACAATTAGCGTACTTAATAAAGCGAAAGTAAGGGTAACCGGAGCATTATAGCTTAACTTTGGTTTCATCTTTTTCTCCATTTTTTAGGAAGAATATAAAGTAATAATCATACCTTGCTTGACAGTAAAGTCCAACTCAAAGTATTCTTGAACCTGTCGGGCAAATAGCTCAGCTGGATAGAGCGCTACCCTCCGGAGGTAGAGGTCGTGGGTTCGAATCCCGCTTTGCTCATACCATCAAAGCCGGCTGTAATCAGGCCGGCTTTTTAATTTCTGAAATCCAGCTTTTCAAGAATATTTTTGCTGTACATTATGTCAGCTTCTTTTTTTATATTCTCAATATACTTCTGTTTTTCCTGATAAAAAAGCATTTCAGTAAGGAATTCCTCGATTTCCGCCGATGCTGTTTCAAAATCCACTGCGCCGTCTTTATACCGTTTTTTCACGTAAATTATATGAATTCCGAAACTGGAAACAAAAGGTTCACTGAAATGACCTTCCTGTGTGGAGAAAGCGACATCATCAAACGCCTTGTCCATCAGACCCCGCTGGATTTTTCCAATGTCATAAAAATCCGAATATTCTTTTGCAAGGGACTCAAAATCCCTGCCGGCAAGAAGTTCATTGTAGCATTTCCGGGCTTCCTGCATTGTCAATTCGGAATTGTCTTCAAAATATATCTGCATCAGATCGACCGATTCACTTTCGATAAACTGAAATTTGTTGTTTTCGTAATACTCAAGAATTTCATCTTCACTGATCCGGATTTTTCCCTGTACATTAACAGTGTAAAGCTTCTCTGCAAGCATTCTTTTTTTAATCTGCAGACGGACAGTATCGGGATTGTCGGGCCAGCCCCAGATTTTGCTGATAAGAAGGTTATTATTGCTCTCTGTAGATGAAAGCTCATTAATCCTTTCATCAAGTTCCTGATCACTTACCGCAAGCCCGGATTCAACAGCCTTCTGGCAGGCGGCTT
The DNA here is from genome assembly GCA_964554355.1 of uncultured Spirochaetia bacterium. Classification (GTDB taxonomy): domain Bacteria; phylum Spirochaetota; class Spirochaetia; order CAZKOK01; family CAZKOK01; genus CAZKOK01. Next base: position 2,795 of record CAZKOK010000221.1, read on the forward strand.
CTGTTACTGCTATCGTTTCTATAAATTTAAAGGCAATGGATTTTTTATCAGATTCAGAAAGTCCGGGGTATCCGTTAAAAACCGAATTAAGCTCAAACTGAAGCTGTTCAAATGAAATGAATGAATCATTTACCTTTATTGCAATTTTGGCTGAACAGGAGAATAAAATAAATACAGCTGAAAGCAATATAAGAATTCTTTTTATCATCAAAAAAATCACTGTCACCGCGAAAAAATAAAAACGGCTGTTCAGAACGGTGCAAAGTCCATGGATAAATATTACCAAAGGCTTTACACGGGGTCAATCATAAATCACGAACTGTATTCATTGCTGTAGCTTACGAGCAGAGCATTGGAAAGTCCCGGGATACTCATAAGCTTGTCTACTATATTATGGGTTGAAGGATTAAGTTTGATTTCAAGCGTCAGTTCTGTGTGTGAATCCGAGATGGTTTTGGAGCGTATCCTGTATTTGCCGGCTTCAGTTTCAACTGTTTCCAGAAGCATGGCTTCGATTTTCGGATTGGCATAAGTCAGAATCAGGAGATAAGGATCCTTTCTCCACGGAGAACGTATACTTGATGTAAAAACAAGGAGCGCAGCAGCAATAAAAACAGATGAAATAATCGCCAGTGTGAACAAACCGGCCCCGCATGTAATTCCGATTGCAATTGACCAGAACATGAATACAATATCAAGAGCTTCCTTGACAGCCGTTCTGAACCTTACAATGCTTAAAGCTCCGACCATTCCGAGAGAAAGTACAATATTGGATGTTATGGTAATTATGATAAGCGATGTGATAAGTGAAGTGATTATAAGGGAAATATTGAATGACCTGTTGTAAATAACACCCTGATACGATTTCCGGTAAACAAGAAAAACAAGAATGCCGAGAAGCAGTGAAATACCAAGGGTAATAAGGATACCCGGAATTGTTACGATTCCCTGCTGGAAAGATTCAAGAAAATCTTTCTGAAAAATGTCGTTTTTTGTCAGTACCTGAAGCATAACACCATCCTACCTGATAATTGGACTAATGTAAAAGCCCAAACAGTATTTTGATACAGATTGTCTGCCGGTTATATTGTGCTGAATAACATTTTTCAGCCAGACCGGCAGCCAGCCTGAGAATTTTAATTCCATTACAACAAGATTACCTTCCATCAGCGGTACACCTGGAAGGTTCTTCTGAAAAAACTGACCGGTTGAATGCCTGCTGTGAATATCCATATCAAAGGTAATCCTGATGTTGCCCGGATTTAGAACATAAGGTTCGCGGACATAATCAATAATAAGGAAGGGACGATACAGGTTTGCAGTCAGATCCGCATAAATTGATGTATATTCCCTTTTTAAAAGAGGGGAATAATCGCCTCCGGCAATCTTTTTTCCTTCATTAACATCCAGATTTATTGTTTTTTTACTGATCAGATCGCCGTGTTTTTCTTTCTGCTCGAACCTGAGTGTCCCGGGATCATATTGATACATTCTGAGTCTGTATTTATGTCTGTGATAAACGCCTGTAATCTTGTCTGTAAAAGAACTCCGCTGCGGGTTCTCAAAATAGAGACTGCGCACATGATAGCGTTCGCTTGTGGTATTTTCATCGACATCCATCACGCGTGAAATCTTGTGCTGGATAAGAAAATATTCTGCGGGAGATAAAATATATTTATATTCGAAGCGTTCGCTGCCTTTCATTCCGTGTAGTACTCCGAATTTCTGTATTTATCCAGATCTTTTGCAGTCAGTTTGAAATGTTTCATTAAATCCAGGAAAACGTTTTCTGTCCTTTTTTCTGCAAATTTCAGAAGTCCGTCTACCTGTTCTTCCCAGGTTTCATTTTCAACAAGCCCCCACCTGGCTGCCTGTACCGGCATTTCAGGTGCTAAATATCCGGAATATGTTTTTATAAGACTGATTACATTTTCAGGAGAAAGTGTGTGATCCAGGTGATAAATAAAACGCGTAATAAACAAATCATGGAAATCAGGATTTTCCAGAAGTTTTGTTATTAACAGCGTTGAGAAATACTGGTTCCATCCGCGGCCATCAGGATTAAGCCAGTGATCAAGAATGCGACTTGTTGGAGAATAAAAAGACCAGTCGACATCAAAAACAATCCAGCGCCATTTATCTCCGGGTGCATTACCCTTCCATCTTCTGATATTGCCGGCATCGACATTGCCTGAATAGACCTGAACTGCATGATAATCTGCATAGTTTTTGATATCGACACGGTCGCAGACCCATTTGTAGTTTTCTTTAATTGCTAAATTATGGCTGGAAATAAAACTTCGTATTTCGTCGTAATCGCCGTTGGAACCTGCTAGTATTGTGCGGTTTGCCTGCACGAGATTGAAACCGCTTTTATCAGGTCTGCCTGTATTGCCGGCAAGATAGGAATCTTCTATTTTTTCACGGATATTATAAACACCCCAGTATTCAGCGTTAAGATAAAGGACAACAGGATAGCCGTCCATGGCTTCCAGCCCCATCTGACATGCAAGCTTCGCGACCAAAAGATCCCTGAGTTTTGTGCGCTGAGAATCCTGTCCGCCGGACCGCAGAACAAAGGATTCGAAACTGTAAATTTCCTTATCGGGAAAAAGCTGATAATTTAGCCGCGGATAACCGTATTCATTACGCAGTTTTACTACAAAGGATTTCTGGGGAAGGGCCCTTGAGAAAGCGCCGAAAATTTTTAGGCCGCCTGTAATTGAAAAAAGTTTTTCTTTGTTGCCGGAATACATTTCTATCTGGGCAGGATACTCCCATTCCTGCCAGTAATTTGCATAATAATAAGGAAAATCAGGGCCGGGATTCGGGCCCGTTGCATAAAGACCTTTGTCTTCACTGAATAAAAGCTCGGGAGCGAGAGATACGGAAACCACCGGAAGACTGTGAGAAACACCGATAAAAAAAGTTCCGGATAAAAGACGGCCCGGAAGACATCCGGGTTTGAAAATTCTTGCCTTGATGATACAGGTACTTTGGAGAGAAAGCGGACCTGAATAGACTTTTGATGTGCTGACCGGATCACTGCCGTCAGTCGTATAACGTATATCACCAGTACCCTTGATTTCCAGACTCAGTTTTCCAGGGTAAAACCCGGGATTTGTAGAAAACACAGGAATATCGCTGCAGATATCGTAACCGCGGCCGTTTGCCTTGCCTGCGGAAGATTCACTGAAAAAGAGCCAGTGATTGTCTACCAAACCTGCCGATTTTGCATTTTCGGGAAAATCGGCAAACTCAACACTGTCAATGATACGGCCGTTCGGATCAGATAAATAGATTTTATCTTTGCTGTTATTCAGTCTGAAATTTGTATGGGGAAGACCGGTATTGTTTCTGATATCATTGCCCGAAGCAAAAATTACCTGATAGGTGCCGGGAGCAAGAATCATTTCGGGGAAGGTCCATTTCATAAGGTTGTCAAGCCTGTCAGAAAGGGCAAAACCCTTTAAATTAATATACTCATCACCATAATTGTAAATCTCGATCCAGTCAGGAGTATTGCCAAGTTCGTCGACAACATCAGAGTTGTTTGAAGGTGAATATTCATTCAGACGGATCGGGTAATTTTTGGCAGTAACCTGATCAAGATAAAGACGATAACCGTTATCATCATTCGGATAACCGGGAGTAGGGGCTGCTGCTATGACCCAGCCTGAGTCTGTGAAAGCCCATGATTTGTCAGGATCTGTACCGGCCAGCAGAAATGAGCTGATTATTCTGCCGTCAGGATTCGATAAAATGACATAATTGTCATTGCTGCTCAGTCCGAAGTTGAAAAAACGCGAAATATCATTACCTGATTCCAGAATACAGAATTGTCCGGGTAAAATGACCAGATCGGGAATTTCCCATTTTTCAAGATTACCGGGATCATCTGTAAGAAAATAACCTGAAAGATTAATTTCCTTATCAAGCGGATTATACAGTTCGATCCAGTCCGGATAATTGCTTTCACTTCCGGGGAAAAAAGACTGATTGGAAATCATGA
>CAZKOK010000222.1:0-6785 GCA_964554355.1 uncultured Spirochaetia bacterium
GCTTCGGCAGCAACCGCCATGGAAGCCGGTCTGCTGTACTCATATGGAAGAACAACCATTCTGCCCGGTATCGGTGAATCACTCTCCAGGGCGATAAACAGCCGGTTCCAGGTTCCGAAAGCTGTTGTTTCTTCCATTCTTCTGCCGCATGTTCTGGAATTCCTTGCCGACAGAAAGCCTGAAAGAATTTCCAGAATGGCTTCCATACTGGAAATTCCGGTGAATGATCTTCCTGACCGCGAGGCTGCCCAGAGAGTAGTCGAAAATGTCAGGTTCCACATCGGTCTTGAGGGAGTTCCGTCAAGGTTAAGCGAATTCAGCGTTTCCATCAAGGAATTTAAAAATCTTGCATCAATTGTTTCAGCCATGCCCCATTTGAAAAAGCAGGATATTAATGAGGAATCGATTCTTCAGCTTATTGAAAAGACATTTTAAGGCCTGATATTCCTAATACCCTTCGGTATGAGGCTGACCTTTTATAATCTGAACCCCGCCGCTGGTGCCGATTCTTGTCGCGCCGGCCTCAATCATGCCAACAGCATCTTCATATGTCCTGACACCGCCGGCAGCCTTTACACCGATATCCGGTCCTACAGTTTTCCTCATCAGTGCGACATCCCGGACCGTGGCTCCCTCACCGTTAAATCCTGTAGATGTCTTTACAAAGTCAGCACCTGCTTTTACAGCAATTTCACATGCACGGATTTTTTCTTCATCAGAAAGCAAACAGTTTTCAATTATCACCTTTAAAAGAACATCCGGTCTGCAGACCCGGATAACGCCACGGATATCATTCAGTACATCATCATATTTTCCGGCCTTAAGAAAACCGATATTTATAACCATATCAAGTTCGTCAGCTCCGGCTTTTTTGGCCTGCTCCGCTTCAAATGCCTTTGCTTCACTGCTCATCGCACCCAATGGAAATCCTATAACTGCTGCAATCTTTACGCTGCTGCCGGCAAGAAATCCGCGGCATAAGGGAATCCAGCAGGGATTTATGCATACAGAATAAAACCCGTATTCCTTTGCTTCAGAACAAAGGGCACTGATTTCTGTATCAGTGCCCTGCGGTTTCAGATAAGTATGGTCAATGAAGGATGCAATATTCAATTTATGTTATTCTCCGCTGCCCCCGGTCGGAGGAAGCATGATGAATTCAACCCTTCTGTTTTTCCACCACTCTTTCGGATCAGTTGTTGATGCTATCGGGTAAACACCGCCGTAAGCATTGCTTAAAATCCTGTCAGCTGTTATGCCGAGAGATTCAAGTGCCTTGCGTACTGTTTCAGCTCTGCGTTCGGTAAGAGGAAGAAGAATCTGTTCTTCTGCTTCCCATTTTTCAGTTCCCGGTTCATAGATATTAAGAGCATGCGCTTCAAGACCCAGACCGAACATCGGATAACGGTTATAAATTTCAACAACTTTTCTGATTGAATCCCAGTTTCGTTTTTCCATAACCGCACCGCGTGAATCCAGTGTGTGCTGATATGCACCGAAGATAATATTCGGAACCATCAGGAACAGTTTTCCGTCCTTTTTAACAACTATAATATCAAGGGGAACATCTTCCCTGTAAACTGTGGTATTTCCGCCCATATCGGTTACGTTGATAACCAGAGTAAATTCTTCGACAATATGTCCCTGTGCATCATTTTCGACTTCACCGCTCCATGCAATCTGGTCTGAAGGATCTCCGTCGCCGGAATAGCTTCTGATAGTGGCATCTTCATCGGATTTCTTTCCCTTTTCAAGGATATCGAGGGTCCAGTCTGCAATGCCCGTATCATCCGAAGCCTGGATAGAAACATACATTTCGCCTTCAACGCCGCTGTCTGTCCGGGAGAACGGATTGCTTGTTATCTTGATTTCTACCTGCGGAGGTGTTGTATCAATTATAAGTCCTTTCGGATACCCCATATTGAATTCCGCACCCGTTGAAGATACAGCCGATATTTTTACAGGATATACTCCGGAAGCCAGTTCCTGATCAATTGATACTGTCCAGTTTTCACCATTAAGTCTGGCATTGTAGACTTTTCCGTTTACTTCATAACTAATCGATGAACCTTCGTCCCTGGTAGTACCAGGAACAACAGGTGTCGTATCGTTTGTCGTATAGCTTTCATAGGTTACAAGAGGCCCGCTGGAATCCACGAATACTTCATTTGTCGAATAATCAACACCCATGTTTCCCGCTGAATCGAATGCTACTGCCTGGACATCCCATGTGCCGTCATCAATTCCGCTGACATCTGCCGACCAGGTGTTTCCGTCAACCGTACCGGAAAATACCCTGCCGTCAATTTCTACAGTTACAGTTGATGAAGGATCATCAACTTGACCCGTTATTGCGAAATCACTTGAATATGCATAAATCTGGTCAACAGTAATATTCGGCTCGATATATTCGATCATCAGCTGATCAGCTTCTTCAACTTCATCTCCCTTTTCATATACAGCTTTAAAGGAGAAAGCGTAAAGTCCGTCACCTGCAAGAACACCTGTATCTGTTATAATACCGTCCCATTCAAAATAATCCGGAAGTTCTGTCCCTCCTGTTGAATAGACAGGATTTGTCATTCCTGCATCATCATAAAAATTTGCCTCCCAGGAGCTGATTCCCGAATGCTGGTCGGCCTCGACGATATTTACGACAAATGTGTCGCCGGACCCGTCGCCGTTCGGGGAAAATCCGTCAGGGTACTTCAGAACTATGTTTACAGGCCGTGTATCAATCATAATCGCCCGTGTTGCCTCGGAATAATTGCCGGCATAATCATAAAAGTCTCCCTGTGCAAGATAGGTGCCGTCAGGCATGGCCTTATCGTCCAGGTCTTTTCCGTCCCAGACAAGGACCGTTCCCGGAACCATTTCGGAATCGACAGCTCCAAGATAGTTGCCGTAAAAATCATAAAAATCCATTACCCAGTCCAGACCTTCATCGCAGTCGATTACTATCCTCGCTTCATCCTTTTTACCGTCACCGTTCGGAGAAAAGACTTCATATTCATCTTCGTTAAATGATTTTTCAAAACCCTGCTGTCCCCGCAGGAACTTGACAACAGGCGGAGTATTGTCAAGTTCAAGATTATTGAAATTAATCTGGATAAGCGATGCCTGTGCAATGTTTCCGTTTGAATATGAGACCGTCAGTTCAAAATCAAGATCTGATTCAGGAATGAGATCCCCGTCAGAATCCGTACCGTCCAGGATTATCTGCAACGGAATATCTGCAGCAGTTCCGGTTTCCATTATATATACTTCCGGTTCAGTGGTAATTGTTGAATTCATGAGAGTATAAATCCAGGAAGTGACTTCCTCCTGATATGGAATAACAGGACTAAGCGTAAGTGTTTCCTTTACACCGTCTCCGTTGGGTGAAAAAGCCCTGTTCCTGGGGTCAGTAACATCTTCTGCAAATTCAATAACTGTAATAGTCCTGTCAAGAATGATACTTTCGATTTCATAATCCTCGCTTGAATTACCGGCAAGGTCAGTACTGGAAAGCCTGTAGGTATAATTTCCGTCGGAAGCTTCAGTACCGTCATTTTTAAGTCCGTCCCAGGTATATGAGGAAGGCGCCGAGTTTTCAATCGTATAACTGAATGCAGTATTTCCTGATTCATCAATGAATTCGCCTGTCCATTCAGCTTCGTTTGTACCCGACTGGTCAATGACAAAATAGTCTTTCTGACCGTCATCATTCGGAGAAAATGCTTTCATATACGTAAACGATGCCGCGGGCGCAATCTGGGCGGTCGGAGCAACGGTATCAATAATAAAATTATCTATATCAATCGTTGTTTCCTGTTTCGATGCTGCTATGACTTTCAGCTTTACCGAATAAACCCCGTCGGGTACTGCATTGCCATCTTTGTCCAGTCCATCCCATGAAATCGATTTGGAAACTTCAAACTGTTTATAACCGGTAAAAATCTGGATAAACCAGTTAAGATCGGATTTTTCCTTCTTTATAACTTCTTTCATGATATTCCCGTTTTCATCATAAATTGTCAGTGAATATTCAGGAATATAGCCTTCTTTGCTCTTTACATTTACCGTAGCAGTAAAAGAAAGTTCTGCCTCATCCTGAACACCATCTCCGTTCGGAGACAGGTACTGGACACCTGATGTAACAGGCGGCACCTGTGGGACTTCCTTGTTTCCAACCGCAAATGCAGAAACAGTGATAATTAACATAGTTAACAGAAATATTATTCGTTTGGCTGATTTCATATGACTCCTCCATGATTAGCATTTTCGCAGGGAATTTCTCCCTGTCCATAATAAAATGCCGGGAAAATCTGATGATATACTGTCAGATCCATTATACAAAACAGGAAAATTCTTTTGCTTTTCCAACATTATATATTACAACGTAATCTACTTTAAAATGTAACATGAGATATTATTTTTGACGAATACATTTTTTACTTTTTTAACTGAATTTCGTTACTTTCTACGGGAATTCGGCAATTCCGAAAAATCTGCTTACTGTTTTGGCCATATATGAAAAGCCGCTGATATTTCCCAGGTTTTTACCTGTATTTCCGGGCCGGTAAAGAAGGAACGGCACATGTTCCCTTGTATGGTCTGTCCCCCTGTAAGTCGGATCGCAGCCGTGATCGGCAGTTATAATCAAAGCGTTGTTTTCCTTATTCTTCATCAGCGTTTTAATCTCATTCAAATTGTAATCAATTTCAGCTACGGCATCATGATAGCCCTGCGGGTCTCTCCTGTGCCCGAAAATCATATCCGTATCCACAAGATTTACAAAAATAAACCGGTCTTTTTCCTGTTTCTGCTTAAGCAGGCTGATGGTTCTGTCAAGGCAGGCCCGGTTGCCCTTGTCCGGACAGGTAATATCAATCCCCTGCATATTGAAAATATCCCCGATTTTGCCTACAGCTATTGTTTCTATGCCGTTTTTCTGCAGATGATCCAGAACTGTGGGTCCCGGAAGGGCTATGCTGAAATCATGCCTGCGCGGAGTCCGGGTAAAATTCCCCGCTTTTCCTGTAAACGGACGCGCAATGACCCTGCCGACATTGTATCTATTGCATAAATCACGGGCGATTTTGCAGAATTCATACAGTTTTTCAACAGGAATGATCTCTTCGTGCGCTGCAATCTGGAAAACGGAATCGGAAGAAGTATAAACTATAGGTCTGCCTGTTTTTAGATGCTCCTCTCCCAGGTCCTGAATGATCTGCGTCCCGGATGCGGCAATATTCCCGAGGATTCCTCTGCCGGTCCGTTTTTCGAATTCATCTGTCAGTTCATGCGGAAAAGAGGGATAATTTTCCTGAAATGTCGTAAACGCCTTGTCCAGAACAATCCCTGCAAGCTCCCAGTGCCCCGTTGTTGTGTCCTTGCCTTTTGACTGCTCCGCCAGAACAGCAAAAGAAGCTTCCGGATTCACGGCCGGCGGACACCCTGGAATCGAACGGCCGGGAATACCGGCAGCATTACCGAGTCCCATTCCCTTAAGAACAGGCCAGTCCGCTTTTCCGGCTGCTTCCGCAGTATGAACGGCGGTATTCGCTCCTTTATCTCCGTATTCTGCTGCATCCGGCGCCTCACCGATCCCGAAACTGTCTATTACAAGTGTTATAATTGTCATTTATACGACCTTTCCCTTATTAACTTTCAACGCCTGTGTCAGCAATCGCTGCTGAGCCCCCTCCCGGCATGAGGAGCGGTCGATGCAAAGCATCGGACCCGACAAATGCCGATAAAAAGATAATTAAATTATCGGGTCTCCGTAAAAAAGCGGCGGCGGCTGTACCGGCCGGTCTGTTATTTTAAAGCTTTTTTTAAAGATCTCTTCTGCCTCTGTAAGATTGGTCTGACTGTTTACATAAAATACAGCCAGCGGTTTCTTTTCGCTAACCTTGTCGCCGATTCCCGATTCCATCCAGATTCCGACTGCAGGATCAATCTTGTCTGTCTTTTTCATCCTGCCTGCCCCCAGAAGCTGGGCGCTCCTGCCTATGGATTCCGCGTTTATGGCCTGAATAAATCCGTTTTCATCAGGATAAACCTCGATTTTCTGCTGTGCCCGGGGAAGAAGATTTAAATCACTTATAAAATCAGGATTTCCTTTCTGCTCCTTAACCATTAAGGCAAAACAGTCCAGAGCGCTGCCGCTTTTTAAGGCATTCCTGCACATTTTCAGCGCTTCTTCTTCATCTGCGCAGATTTCCGAAACAATCAGCATTTGTGCCGCCAAAGCCATGGATACATCCAGCAGAGAGGACTTTTCACCGTGCTTCAGGATCTGAACGGCTTCCATCACTTCAAGTGCGTTTCCTACAGCATTACCGAGAGGCTGGTCCATATTCGTAACCAGAGCACGCGTATTCCTACCCGCATCATTACCGATATCAACCATCATCCGGGCAAGTTCCAGCGATTCTTCCGGGTTTTTCATAAATGCACCGGAACCGGTTTTAACATCAAGGACTATTGCATTACTGCCGCTCGCCAGTTTTTTGCTCATAACGCTGCTTGCAATAAGCGGAAGACTGTCTATTGTTCCTGTTACATCCCTTAATGCATAAAGCTTTTTATCCGCCGGGACCAGAGAAGCCGTCTGTCCGATAACAGAAAGACCAGTCTTTTCAACCGCAGTAATAAATTCATCCATTGTCAGATTGATGGAAAACCCCGGAATGGATTCAAGCTTATCAAGTGTCCCGCCGGTATGGCCGAGTCCCCGGCCTGACATTTTTGCCACTTTACCTCCGCAGGCCGCCACAAGCGGAGCAACGATAAGTGTA
>CAZKOK010000223.1:0-6778 GCA_964554355.1 uncultured Spirochaetia bacterium
ACAGCAGGGATAGTAACATTAATAGAGAGTTCTATAAAATCGTATTATTAGTAAAAAAATTATATACTTTTTTATAGACTTGGAAAATATCCTAATATAGTTTTCAAAATAGGATAATTGATATATCTATATAAAGTTATGATAAATTACCAGACATCTTCCAGTTTCTTCCTTGCGGATTCCGGAACCTGGTTAAGAACGTCCTCATCAGTCGGATGATAATAATGCCTGGTCATTTCATCTGTTCTGTGTCCCATAAGTTTCTGTACTTCCTTCATTTCAAGAATATGCAATGCATGTGTGTTGAACGAATGCCTCAGGCAGTACTGGCTTCTTTTTCCCGGATCAACTCCGGCTTTTTTGCAGGATGCCCGGAAATGCTTGTTTGCCGATTCAAGGATCACGGGACCTCCCTCCGGAGAATGGAAAATGAGTGAATGGATTTTCGTATCAGCTGCAGCGCTTTCAAGAAGCAGAAGAAGACCTTCGGTCCTTTCCGTCAGAACGGCGGGGTTTTAATACCTGTTTTCGTGCATTTCCTGCTGAAACATAACCGGTATAGTTGCTTTTTCCCTGGCATATTGGTAACCTCATAATTATAATATATGGCCGGAAACAATGTTTCTACAGTTTATGCAAAAGTTGATGAATCAAATTACTGATAAACTTAATTACTTGTTGCGTAAACAATTATTCCGGGATTTTCAAATCCCGTTTCCGGCTGAATCCTTTTACCGGGGCAGGTTATTATGAAAGTCAAAAGTATATTTTTTATTTTCCTGATTTCTGCTTTTTTTTCTGCATGCGCAAATGATCCGGGTGGAGATCCGAATGAAAATGCCTTTGAACTTCATTTTCCCAATATTTCCTTTTATATGACAAATCCTCCCGATGATCCTTCGATGGATGATGCGCTTATTGAAATGATCGGAAAGCAGTCTTCTGCATATACGATGGAGGTCTGCCTGTACGGCCTGGACCGGGAAAATGTGCTTGCGGCAATTGAAGATGCCATAGCCGGGGGCGTGCATGTAAGGTTTGTCGGCAACCGCGATTCCGGAGGCGACTATTATGCAGGGTATACAAGGATTGCCCGGGCCCTGGATGATCAGTTCGGCGCAAGCCGGGCATCTGATATCGAAGCGGATTATTCCGACTTCAGGCTTGTCAACCCGGGAGCGATAATGCATAACAAGTTTATCATTGTCACAGCAGAAGGCGGAGACCAGTATCTGTTTACCGGTACTACCAATACTACCGAATCGGGTTTTGAGCTTAATAACAATAATTCAATTATATTCCACAATGACGAAATTGCCGACCATTACCGGGCCCAGTTTGAATTTCTTCTCGGAGTTTCTGAGGATCCTGTCCAGACTGCCGGCAGCTTTACGATAGACGGTATTCCTGTCGAAGTCTACTTTTCCCCGTATGACACCGACGGAGTTGCTGCAATACAGCATATTTACAATCTTGCCGATACAGCTGACAGTTCATTACATTTTCTGATTTTCTCATTTCCTTATATGCCGCTTAATTATCTGATGCTGGATAAATTCAATGCAGGGCTGGATGTAAAAGGTGTGATTGATGAATCGCAGGAAATGAACTGTGCCGAGGAATTCCTGGCCCAGCAGGGAGTTCCGCTAAGGATTGACGGAAATAACAATTCCAGCGGACTTCACGGCGGTAAACTTCATCATAAAACAATGATTATTGATTCAGGACAGAGTGACGCTGTGGTTGTTACCGGTTCCTTCAACTGGAGCCGTAATGCAGATGAAAACAATGATGAGAATTTTTTGTTTATCCATTCAAAGAAGGTTGCAGAGTTTTATGAAGATGAGTTTTTAAGGCGCTGGGAAGAAGCAACTGAAGTTCCGGTGGTTGAAAATCCGGGGGATGATGCTATAGCAGGCGATGTCGTAATAAGTGAAGTAATGTGGATGGGGTCCAGGGCAAATGACGGAACAGCGTATTCTTCACAGGAATTTGTCGAGTTGAAAAACAATACAGGCAGTCAGATTGACCTTTCGGCCTGGATAATCCACGGGGCTGCAATGAGCGGCAAACCAGTTATTCTCCCGCAGGCGACATTCATTCTTCCTGATGAATATCTTGTAATTATGGACAGTTATCCTGATGAGGGCTCTTATGCATATTATCCTCAATATTACCGGGTACATGATCAGCTTTCAATTTCAAATGACCGGCTTGAACTGATACTTGAAGATCCGGACAGAACGGAAATTGACCGTGCCGGCGAAGGCAACGAAGGCGTGGATTTTGCCGGAATCAGCGAGAGCGGATCTGACGGCAATAAAATGAGTATGATCAGGCTGTATCCATGGCAGGACGGCAGTCTTTACGCATCATGGTCTGATTCAGTACTTCAGGTCAGCATCGATTCAAATTTCACGGACCATACCTATGGCTCTCCGGGTGCAGACAACACTTCAGGAAGTGTATCATACAATGAAAGAGATGTTGTCATTTCTGAAGTGGCCTGGGCAGGCACAGTTGCTTCGACCGCAGATGAATGGATAGAAATTTATAATAATACTGCTTCTGACATTACATTTAACGGCATCTGGGACCTGAATACAGCTGACTCAGCCCTTGTAATAAGCCTGACCGGAAAAACAATTCCAGCCGGCGGATATTTCCTGCTTGAAAGGACGGATGATAATTCAGTCCCCGGGCTTACAGCTGATTGTATATATACCAATGCTCTTGGAAATACCGGCGAACAGCTGGTTCTCAGATACGGAACAGATATCATTGATCAGACCCCCGAATCGCCAACAGGAACAAACTGGGCGGCAGGAACCAAATCGCCGGATTACTTAACCATGGAACGCACAGACACGACATCCGATGGAAGTCTCGCAGGCAGCTGGGCCAACGGCCCGGGCGACACAGAGGGCGCGCAGAACAGCGGGCTATAAAAAAGAAAAAATATCTCACGCTACGAACTGGACGGTTCATGGAAATTCAAATAACTTCTGTGAAAGATGCATATTTCGCCGGAGTCCTTAAATTTATCATTTAATGAGGCACTTGTCGCTTGAGGATTCTCTTAATGGGGTTTTTTAAAATTCTCTTCTAATTAAATTTTTTCATACACCGATAATTTATATACAGGAGGACCTATGATCAGAGGATTGTATACCGGCGCCAGCGGCATGGTGGTCCAGATGCATCAGATGGATGCGATTGCCAATAATCTCGCCAATGTTGATCTGACCGGCTACAAGCGCGATTTAAGCGCCCAGAAAGCTTTTCCGGAACTGCTTTTAAGGCGGACAAGCGATGACGGCGTCTATAAATTCCCTTTCGGTTCGATTGATACAGCTCCTGTTGTGGGAAAATTAGGCACCGGGGTGGAATTCAATGAACTTTATACAGTCTATGATGTTGCGATTGAAGGACAGGGAGAAGGTTTTTTCGTTATTCAGACTCCTGACGGTGAAAGATATACAAGAAACGGTACATTTACCATTGATCCTCACGGAATTCTTGTGACAAAAGACGGATATCCGGTGCTTGGTGAAAACGGAATAATCAATCTGAAAAAGAACAACTTCAAAATAGACCAGGCCGGAAATATTTTTCACAATGCAATTTATGCAGATGACCCGAACAGACTTGTTACCATGGAAGAAAATGACTGGGAGCAGACAGAGCTGCTTGATAAACTGAGAATAGTCGATTTTGAGCGTAAACGTTACCTGAAAAAGGTCGGCAACAGCTTCTGGCAGGCAAATGAAGAATCCGGTGAAGCCCGTGCAATAGAGACCGGAACCGATGTTAAGGTCCTTCAGGGCTTTATTGAAAAATCAAATGTAAACTCGGTTACCGAGATGGTAAGAATGATAGAAATAAACCGGGCATACGAGGCAAGCCAGAAGTCAATTCAGACACATGACAGTCTTGCAGGCCGTTTTATTGAAGATGTAATGAAGATATAGCTGATATAAGGAGATTAGGCTTATGATGAGGGCATTATGGACAGCAGCTTCAGGGATGACAGGACAGCAGTTCAACATTGATAACATTTCCAATAATCTGTCCAACGTAAACACTTACGGCTTTAAAAAGGGCAGGGTGGAATTTGAAGATCTCATTTATCAGAACAGACGTATTGCAGGCACTCCCGCTACAGAACTGACCGTCGTTCCGACAGGGATACAGATCGGGCACGGAACGAAAGTTGCGGCCAATCAGAGGCTGTTTGAACAGGGCAGCCTTCAGAAGACCGATGCACCGGTGGATATGGCAATTACCGGAGAAGGATTTTTCAGGGTCCAGCTTTATGACGGGTCCTTCGGATATACCCGTGACGGATCATTTAAAATAGATGCAAACAGGCAGATAGTAACCTCAAACGGTTACAGACTCGTTCCGGAAGTAATATTCCCGGATAATTTCCTTCAGGACACCATAGCGATATCCCAGGACGGCAGGGTGACGGTCAAAGTTCCCGGAAATGATGTACCGGTTGATGTAGGGCAGATACAGCTTTACAGGTTCGTCAATCCTGCCGGGCTTAAGGCAATCGGCCAGAATGCTTTCAAGGTTACACCCGGTTCAGGCGATGCAATCGGCGGACAGCCTGCAGTAAGCGGATTCGGGCAGATACAGCACAAATTTCTGGAAATGTCCAATGTCAAGGTGGCCGAGGAAATGGTCAACATGATTGTGGCCCAGCGCGCATACGAACTTAATTCGAAGGCGATTCAGACTTCGGATACAATGCTTGGTATCGCAAACGGCCTGAAGAGGTAAATAAATGAGTTCAGTACTTGATGTGGGAACAGCGCAGTATTACTATTCCAATACCATAACGCCGCCCAAGGCAAATCAGCAAACCGATAAACTCAAACAGGCCTGCCTTGATTTTTCAGCTATTTTCATAAAACAGATGCTGAATGCCATGAAAAAAACCGTGCCGAAAAGCGGAATGATGGATGGCGGAATGGCAGAAGAGATTTTCGAAGACATGCTTTACGACGAATACGCAAAAAGCATGGCCCAGACAGCCGGTTTCGGCCTGGCGGAAATGATGTACGATCAGCTTAAAGGCGGGCAATAAATTTTTCAGTTATAAATAATGGATTATCAATGAAAAACTGCCTGCTGACCAGCCAAAAATGAAGTGAATACACTTCGTGTCAGCGGGATTTATATTTGGGGCAGACTGAAAAAAAAAGGCATGAAATTTTAATTTCATGCCTTTTTTTTTCACTACAGTAAAAACTCTCACAAAAAATTAAAAATCCGTTTGCTTTGTGCTCTTTTTTTGGAAAAAGTTCTATTTTTCATAGAATTTAGAGATTTTTGTGCTATATTTATATTAAATTTATATATTGAAAAACATACACTGTATGAAAAATCAGACGCTTCCTGCAGATTCTGATTGGAAAAAATCCAGGATATTATGCTAATTCCTTACAGTATAAGGAATTAACTCTGTTAAAATTACTTAATTTTAAATTGGCACACTTCTTGCATATATATTGTCAGGAGTTATTTATGGCCAGGAAGAAAGACAGGGAAGACGATGCATTGAAAATGTATTTTCTTCAGATAAAAAATACACCCCTTCTGGACTTCGATACGGAACTTGAGCTGTCCAGACGTATTCAGAAAGGCGATGAAATAGCAAGGCAGCGTTTAATTGAATCAAACCTGCGGTTAGTCGTAAAAATCGCCAAGGCATATGCGTCACATGATATAGCTTTTATCGATATCGTGCAGGAAGGAAATCTTGGACTTATCAAGGCAGCATCCAAATACGACTACAGGAAAAATGTAAGGTTTTCAACATATGCGGCATGGTGGATCAAGCAGGCGATTGTAAGGGCTCTTTCCAACAAAAGGCGCACTATACGGCTTCCCCACAGGAAAGAAGAGGCTCTCAAGAAAATTCAGAAGTCCTATTACACCCTGAACCAGGAACTGGGCAGGAAACCTACTGTCGAAGAAATTGCAGAAGACCTGAAAATGAATGAAGATGACATTTCTGCTATCCTGAATATAAGCGGAAGTGTTGCATCTCTTGATATGGAAATCAATGATGACTCCGGAAATCTTCTTGATTTATGCGAAGATTACTCTTTTGATCCGGACAGGGAGCTTATGGAAAAAAGCCTTAAGGAAGAAACCCTGAAATTCCTTGAACATCTGATGGAAAAGGAAAAGGAAATTCTTAAATACAGATTTTCATTCTACGGCGGCAAAAAGTATACTTTGAAGAAAATCGGCGAGGAACTCGGCATTTCCCCCGAAACAGTACGCCAGATTGAAATGAGGGCAATCAGAAAACTTCGTGAATATTCAGATGAACTTAAGGAGTTCGTATTTAATTAGTTAGGCATTCTTCTTTTGTCTTGACCATGGAGCATTAACTGCTTACATTGGCATTGTGAACAAAAGAAAGAAATCAGGCAATGAAAGAAAAACAGTGTATTTATTACTGGGGCTGATCGGCGTACTGCTGATCGCCCTTTTGTATTATATAGCAGCAAACCCTTCCGGGCCGAAAACAGGTATAGAAATTACTGAAAAAAAACAAAGTGAATCAGGAAAAACTGATGACGGCGGAAGAACCGGCTATGATGATGCCATAAAACCCGCAGGCGATACAGAAAGCGGAAAGCCTTTGCCGGGATCAGCGGGCAGGCTGTATTTTGTAATTGACGATGTGGGAAACAATCTTAATCAGCTGAAATACTTTCTTGCTTTCCCCGGGGAAATAACTTTTTCGGTAATGCCG
>CAZKOK010000224.1:0-6723 GCA_964554355.1 uncultured Spirochaetia bacterium
TATCAGTATTCTTCTGTCCATTTTTTCCTCTTTCAGTTACGTACTAGTCCGCAAGTTCATCATCGTCTTCATCTTCAATTATTATATCTTCCGATCCTGCAGATATGTTCTGCGTATCTTCCGATGCATTCTGCAGCGAATTGAGTATCGCATCAAGAAGGGCCTGCTGTCTCTGTTTTTCCGCTTCCACTTCAGCATCTGCATTTGCTATTGCTGCCTTAAGGGTGGCTATCCATGCAATGACTGTCTCTTTATCAGGAGCTTCGGCCCGAAACAGCATGTATTTTTCTGCATCATCTATTGCTTCTGAATACATTGTTTTGCCATTAGGATAATCCTGCATTGAAAGGTAATTCTGGCCAAGCAGAGTGCGGACCATTGCCCTCTTTTTGTAGCTTTCTGCAAAACCGTAATTGTCCTCTATAGCCCTTGTATACATAGTTTCGGCATCTTTATAATCTTCCATGGAATAGTAGTTATTGCCTATATTGTGATAGAAAATATCAACAGAATTCCCCTGCCCGGCCTGTTTTCTCTGTTCACCGATCTTTAGGCCTTTCTGCAACACCGCAATTGCCTGTTCGTAACGTCCTTCATATTCATAAATATAGCCGAGATACTGGAAATACCTCTCATCCTTTTTTCCTGAATCAATTCCTGTCTGGAGTATAGGTTTGGCTTCTTCCAGCCTGTTATTCTGAATTAGTTCAATCGCCTGGTCCAGAAGATCGTCGGAAAAAAGCGGAATGGAGAAAAACACAAGAAAAACAGCTGTTGATATTCTGATTCTCATCCTTTTTCTCTCCTCCTGTATATAATAATATACCACTTTTTCACTATTTGGTAACACATCATTTTCTTAATGCATTTTGGCATGCAATATTTGACAGTTTCGCAAAAACCAATTAATCTTCTAATTGGAGTACATAATGACATTAATAATAGTACTGATTATAAGTATCGGCTCAGTTCTGGGCGTTATCGCCATTTTTGTGATAAAATCAATCATCTCACCTAAAAAAGTTGCAACTCTTTCCCTGTATGTCAAACAGGGAAAAACCCAGGCTGCAATTAAGCTGGCCAAACAGATTATAGCAAAAGATCCCAGAAATATTGATGCCCATTATCTTCTGGGAACCGCCTATATGATGGAAGGCAAACCGGAACTTACGATAATAGAATATAAAAGGGTCAATCAGATAGGTACTTTCACCGCATTCTGCCCCGAAGTTGAATTCCGCGAAAAATGCTCCACCCTTTTTGAGCAGTTCGGACAGGTAGAGGAATCGCTTAAGGAAGTCCTTGTCCTTATTACACTTAAGCCGACAAATCCTGATTACTACTACCGGGCGGGAATGCTTTTTGAAAAGAGGAACAAGGCGGAAAAGGCGCTTAATTATTACAGAAAAGCGATAGAGCTTCAGCCGCGTCATTCCAATGCTCATTACAGGCTGGGTTATATTCTTTTAAGAGGTAAAAAGACCGTCGAAGCAAAAGCGGAACTCGATTCTGCCGTACGCATCAATCCCGAGAACTGGGATGCCTATTTCTATCTTGGAAGACTTCAGAAGGAAAACCACGATTACACAAGTGCCCTGATGTCCCTGGAAAAAGCCCAGAAAAACCCTGACATGAAAACAAAAGCCCTTGTCGAACGCGGAATCTGCTACATGCAGATGAGTCAGTTTGATCAGGCATCATCAGAGCTTGAACGTGCTGTTAAGCTGGTAAAAGACCCTTCATCAACCGAAGCTCTCTACGGCCGGTATTTCCTGGCTATGTGCTATGAAAAAACCCGCAGTATTGACAGGGCCATTGAGCACTGGGAATATATTTATTCGAGAAAACCCGCATTCCGTGATGTAGCCGAAAAACTGTCCCAGTATCAGGACCTTAGAACTGATGATAAAATGAAAGACTATATGACTGCAAATATGGATGAATTTTACCAGATTTGTCAGGGGATAACAAACCAGATGAATCTGTCAGTAAATAATATCGAAGACATCCCCAACGGCTGTCAGGTAATTGCAACTGACAATGATAACCGCTGGCGTAATGCAAAAAAAATGCCGAAACTTATCCGTTTTCTGCGGGTCCCGGAAATTATCAACGAATCAAGCGTCAGAACCATGCATGAAGAAATGAAGACTCTTTCAATCAACAGAGGTATGATGATATCCAGCTCAAATTTCAGCCGAAAAGCATATGATTTTGTTGAAAGCAGGCCGATCGATCTGATCAACAAGGAAAAACTCCAGGAGATGCTTAAAAAAGTTGAAATTCAGCCGATTATCCCCCGCAGAACGGAAAAATGAAAATACTTTGCATTGCAGACAATAAAGACCCATTAATCTATTCCCACTATCTCAAAGAACGTTATAAGGATATCGATCTTGTGCTTTCTGCAGGTGATCTGGACCTTGATTATTATGGCTATATTGTCAGCGTGCTGAATAAACCGCTGTTTTATATTTTCGGCAACCATAATCTCAAGTATTATTCCTGCATTGCCAAAAAGAGCTCTCATATGCACTATGACCGGAATGCGCTCCTGCCTGTTCCGTCATTCGGTTCCCGGCATATTGACAGGAAAGTGGTAAAGTGCAATGGTCTTCTGATTGCCGGTCTTGGAGGTTCACTGCGCTACAACCGGGGGGAAAACCAGTATACGGACTTCCAGATGTACCTGAGGATTTTCAGGCTGATACCAAAGCTTATTCTGAATAAACTGAAATACGGACGCTATCTGGACATTCTGTTGACACACGCGACGCCGCTTGGCATTCATGACCAGCCCGATCAGTGCCATACAGGTTTTGGGGCATTTATCTGGTTTCTGAAAAAATTCCAGCCCAGGTTCCATATTCACGGGCATATTCATATTTATGATATTAATAAACAGCGCAAATCAAAATTCCACAATACTACTGTAATTAATGCATATAACCATATAGTAATTGATACGGAGCAGAATAATGTTTGATCCGGTAGTTCAGAGCACAGCGCAAAGTGATTTCAACAAGGCAAGAATTCGTGAATCTCTTTCAAGGATTCTTTATATGCTTACGCCTGAAAGGCAGGACCTTCTGTCCCTTCAGGATGTCCGGGAGCTTATAAAACCTAAGGCCGAATATTATAAAGGCATGAAGACCGTACCAATTGAGATGATTGTCGGAAGCGAAGGCAGATACAATGATTTTAACCAGTCATTCCTTCCGAAGCATGAGCATATCCGCAGCCGCTGGGAAAGCGTGGACCGGGCCAGGCTTCAGGATATAACACTTCCTCCAATAAAGCTTTACAAGATCGGCGAAGTCTATTTCGTGCGTGACGGAAACCACCGCGTCTCTGTTGCAAAACTCAATGGCGGACTGAGTATCGATGCAGAAGTAATAGAGCTTGATGCCGAAATAAAAATCGAGCCGTCAATGACCCATTCAGACCTCAGGAAAAAAGTCATAGAATATGAAAAAAAGCGGGCTTTCAGTGAAACAGAACTTGGCAGGATAATAAAAAAAGACAGACTAAATTTTACCGAAACCGGAAGATATCTCGAAATACTCAAGCATATAAGCGTCCATAAATACTTCCTGAATCAGGATAAAAAAGAAGAGATCTCATTTGTCGAAGCCGGACGATCCTGGTACAGCAATCTTTACCAGCCCATAATCAGGGCAATTGAACAAAACAAACTCCTGTTCAGATTCCCAGGCAGAACAAAATCCGACCTTTATGTCTGGATCATCCAGCACTGGGACGAACTTAAAAGAGAAGAAGGCGAAGACGTACCGATCGAACAGGCTGCTATCGATTATGCCAGAAAATTCGGAAAAGGCATGTGGCATCAGGTCTGGGATTTTATAAAGAAGCTTTTCAGGGTGCTGTTCAGACGCTAAATGTGTAAAGGAGTTTTTTCGCGCAGAGAGCGCAGAGCATGCAGAGTTTTTTGTGTAGGTTTGTCGGGTTTCCATGTTATATTATTTTATATAAAACCAGATTTTGATTTCTCACAGAGTTCACGGAGACACAGAGTGTCTTTTGGGGTCTGTCCCGTATTCAGAAATATATAAGGGGATTTGCAAAACGGGTCTGTCCCCATTTCCTGTTAGGTTGTCAGGAATGCCCGTGCACAAAAAAACAGCGTCGCCGCATCGTAGCGTAAGATATTCATCTTGCCATCTGCTACTGAATATAATAATCCCCGCGGATGATGCCCACGCCAAGCTTTTTGTCATAAACATAGATCCTGATATAGGCCGCATCGCCGGGATTTGACACGAGGCTCAGGTCGAATGATGTGCCGGCAAGTTCGACAATTTCCATAAGTTCATCTGCAGTTGAGTAAATCCAGAGTTGGGGGTTTCCCAGTATACTCCGGCAGGTCACCTGGTTTCCGTTTGTGCTGAGTGACGGCAGGCTGACAGGACCGTCAGGATTCTTTGTTGCTGTCAGCATCAGGGTTTTTTCGGCTATATGTCCGGCATAATCAGCTATGCGCACTGTATATTCGCCTACAGGGAATGATGCATATCCGGGCATCACAATCCCGTTTGTTCCATACCATTTTGTTCCGTCTTTTTCTTTCTGCTCAAGTTCTGAAAAAGGGATTTCCCAGTAAAGCTGATTTACGTTACTGTAGACAACAATTTTCTCTATATCGTCTGTTCCTTCCTCATCGGAAGCAGCTATAAAAACCGACAGACTTTCGTGAAATGATTCTCCGGCAGTTCCTGCAGCAAGATTCATCTGCCAGAAAAACTGGTTTATCTGGGGGGGATTTGTTTCACATCCTGAAAAGACAAGTCCGGCAAGCATTAGCAGACACAAAAAAACTGTATACAGAGTTATTTTCTTTTTCAATACCATGGAAACAGGCATTAATCTGCTACCCCTTTTTCCATTTCATATACCGTGAAAATTCGTCTTCAAAATTCGGTGTGAACAGGCTGCTGCCCAGATTTTCAGTTATTTCGCTGATTTCCCAGAAACGGCCTTCGGATATTTCGCTTTCCTGAAGAATAAAAGGTCCGTCACAAATCATTCTGAAAGCCTGAATATATTCGCTTTCCCTTTCAGAACGCATTATATATTCATAAAGAAATTCAGGTTCGGCCAGATCAATACCCAGTTCTTCACCGGCTTCGCGTTTTGCCGCACTCAGATAGTCTTCACCCTGATCAAGATGCCCGCCGACGGATGTATCCCATTTACCGGGCTGAATATCCTTGTCCGGCGAGCGTTTCTGCAGAAAAATCCTGCCTGCTGAGTCTTCTATCATAATATGAATGGCCCTGTGAAGCAGGTCCGGATTGCTGTGACATTCCTTTCGGCCAGCAGAACCGATTACCCGGTTATTTTCATCTACCAGGTCGAATGTTTCCATCAGCTGATTCCGACCAAGGCCTTAATATACTGCGCCCTTTCCCAGGCGGCAGGATTATCGCTTGCCTGCTGGGAAAATCTGCCGCAGAAGGCAGGAATATTCTCAAAATCATGTTTGTCCATCCACTCTCCCAAATCCTTCAGAATAACGCTGATATATTCAAGGCCGTTTTTATAAAGCGCAGAACAGAGCTGAACGGTTTTTGCACCGGCCAGAAGCTGTTTGATTACTGCTTTTGCATCATGAATACCGGTTGTTGCTGAAAAATCGCATTCAAGTTCGCCTGATAAAAGCGCGATCCATTGAAGGCTTAATGCCATCTCTTCTGCGGCGCTGAAAACCTTTGCCGGAATAAGTTTCATCCTTTCGATATCAATATCAGGCTTATAGAACCTGTTAAAAAGTACAAGGCCGTCAATCCCGCCTTTAGCCAGTCTGCCCATTACATTGGCCATCCCGGTAAAATGGCAGCCGAGTTTCATGGAAACGGGAATATCAATCGTCTTTTTGATTTTGTGGACAATACTTTCATAAATATGCTCAAGCTGATCGCTTGTCTGCTTCATGTCGGCCGGAATAATAAAAACATTCAGCTCCAGAGCATCGGCGCCCATGTTCTGGAGGTCTTTCGCATATGAAATCCATCTGCCGTCCGATATACAGTTCAGACTGGCAATAACAGGAATATCTGTCTCTTTCTTTACATCTTCAACCAGCTTCAGGTACTCGTCCATATAGTAATTCTGGCTTGTTCCCTTGAAAAAATCCGCAGCATCGGTAAATGAATCCATATCAAGGTCCTGTATCATTTTCCCTGAATCATGAAGAATCTGTTCTTCGAAAAGTGATTTCAATACTACAGCTCCGGCACCGTGTTTCCGGCAGTCCGCAATTTTGGCTGCATCTGCAGTTAAATTTGAACTGGCTACTACTAAAGGATTTTTTAACTTAAGCCCAAGGTAAGTAACTGAAAAATCTGTCATCAATTCCTCCATGGTTTTTTATTGCATGAACATTGGGATTTGTCAATCAACAGCTTCAAAGACAGTAACGGGCTTCCTTGCCGCAAGCGTTTCATCAACACGGCGCACAGGAGTATTCCTCGGGGCTTCTGTCAGGTCTGAAGGAGATATTTCTGCCTGTTTGATTATTGATATCATCACACCTGCAAATTCATTGAGGGTCTCGAGACTTTCGGTTTCTGTCGGTTCTATCATAAGGGCTTCATGAACAATCAGCGGGAAATAAACTGTAGGCGGATGAATCCTTTTTTCGATAAGGGCTTTGGCAATATCCATTGCAGAAATACCGTACCTGGCCTTTAGGTTGCGGGCGGA
>CAZKOK010000225.1:0-6716 GCA_964554355.1 uncultured Spirochaetia bacterium
GCAGGGAAGGAAAATGTCGAAATCCCTTGGAAACGGAATTGATCCACTCGATATTGTAGAGGAATACGGTGCCGATTCGCTTAAATTCACAATGGCATATCTTTCAGCCCAGGGACAGGATATTCCGCTTGATAAGGAGACCTTTAAACTCGGTTCAAAATTTTCCAATAAAATATGGAATGCATCAAGATATATCCTGATGAATATGGAAAATATTGAAATACTTCCATTTGATCAGCTTGAAAAAACATCATCCGACAGATGGATATTGCATCAGCTTAACCAGACAAGTCTGCTTGTAGACAAGGCAGTAAACGTCTACCGTTTTGATGATATGACTCATGACGTTTATAATTACTTCTGGAATGATTTCTGCGACTGGTATATCGAGATATCGAAACCCTCTTTATACAGCGAAGACAGCAGGGAAAAACAGAGGATTGTTTCAATGCTCAGGTATGTTCTTATAGAGTCCCTTAAGCTTATGCATCCCTTTCTTTCATTTATTACTGAAGAAATATATCAGCTGGTTCCGGATACAAAAGGCGCATTGATTGCCCAAAAATATCCGGTATACCGGGATGAGCTTGTTGATGAAAAAAATGCGGAACAGTTTGCAAGTCTTCAGGAACTTGTAAAAAGCATACGTACGGCGAGGAGTGAATTCACTATTCCTCCGGAAAAGAAGATCCCCGTTCTCATTCAGACCGACCGGGATTTTGTTCATACTGGTTTTTTAAAAACAAATCTGAACCTTATTATAAATCTGACAAATGCATCGAGGATTGAGTTTAACGGAAACAGTGATAAAAAAGGAAGCATTCCATGTACAGGAAAAGGCTTTCAGGCACGCATAGTCATTTCTGAGGTAATTGATATTCCAACTGAAATTGCGAAACTCAGGAAAGAGAAGGAAAAACTTGAAAAACTTCAGTCCGGTACTGAACGGAAACTTGGTAACAAGGACTTTTTAAAAAATGCACCTGAGGAAGTTATTGAAAAGGAAAAAAGCAAGCTGGAAGAATTCTCCGGTGCTCTTGAAAAAATAAACAGATTTATACAGGAATTATCATAAGTTAAGGCAGCAGGCTTTAAGGAGGAAATTTTGTACAAACCGGTTGATTCAAAAACAAATTTTCCCAGGATGGAAGAAGGAATACTGAAATTCTGGCAGGATAAGGATATTTTCAGAAAGTCTCTTGAAATACGAAAAGATGCGGAAGAATTTGTATTTTATGACGGGCCTCCGTTTGCAACAGGTCTGCCGCATTACGGGCATTTTGTTCCAGGCACTGTCAAGGACATCATTCCCAGATATCAGACCATGAAAGGCAAATATGTAGAACGAAGGTTCGGATGGGACTGTCACGGGCTGCCTGTTGAATATGAAATGGAAAAGGAACTGGGTATTTCAGGTAAAAATGAAATAGAAACATTCGGCATAGCGAAATTCAATGAATCGTGCCGGTCAATTGTACTGAGGTACACAGGTGAATGGAGATCCATTATTACACGAATGGGCCGCTGGGTGGATTTTGATCATGACTACAAAACCATGGAACCGGATTATATGGAATCCATCTGGTGGGTGGTAAAGCAGCTCTGGGACAGGAAACTCATGTATGAGGGTTTCTATATCCTTCCGTACTGTCCAAGATGTACTACGGTTCTGTCCAATCATGAGCTTAATCTGGGCGGATACAAAGATGTTCACGACCCGGCAATTACTGTAAAATTCAGCCTGGATAATGAAGAAAACACATTTATGCTGGCCTGGACCACAACACCATGGACCCTGCCTTCAAATCTTGCACTGGCAGTCGGTGAAGATATTGATTATGTCAAAGTGGAAGACTCCGGAGAGAAATATATTCTTGCAAAGGAACTGCTTCATAAATATTACAAGGATGAAAGCGAATACAGAATCATTGAAACAATAAAAGGATCGTCTCTTAAAGGCAAAAGGTATAAACCGCTGTTTCCATATTTCAGCGGCCTGAAGGATGATGGAGCTTTCGTTGTTGTTACAGGGGACTATGTTACTACAGAAGACGGAACGGGTATTGTACATACAGCTCCGGGTTTCGGTGAAGATGACTATACGGTTTTGAAAGACACAGGGATTCCGGTTGTATGTCCCATTGATGCTGAAGGCCGATTTACTGATGAAGTTAGCGATTATAAAGGTATTTTTGTAAAAGCAGCAGACAAGCAGATTATTGCAGACCTTAAGGAGCAGGGAAGACTGGTAAAACGTGAAAATCATCTTCATCCGTATCCGCATTGCTGGAGATGTTCGGAACCCCTTATTTACAGGGCAATTTCATCCTGGTTTGTCGATATCGGAAAAATCAAGGATAAAATGATCAGGGCAAACAGTAAAATATACTGGATGCCTGCTCATCTCAAGGAGGGGAGGTTCGGCAACTGGCTGGAAAATGCCAGGGACTGGGCAATATCAAGAAACAGATACTGGGGCAATCCGATACCGGTCTGGAAATGCGACAGCTGTGAGAATATTGACTGCATCGGATCAAGAAAAGAACTTGAAGAAAAATCCGGGATAAAACTCAATGATCTTCACAAGCATTTTGTCGATGAAGTTCATTACAGATGTTCATGCGGGGGAAAAATGTCAAGGATAGAGGAAGTACTTGACTGCTGGTTTGAATCGGGGTCAATGCCGTATGCACAGACTCATTATCCATTTGAGCATAAAAAACATTTCGAGGAACATTTCCCTGCGGATTTTATTGCTGAAGGTCTTGACCAGACAAGGGGATGGTTTTATACGCTTGTTATTCTTGCCGCCGCTCTTTTTGACAAACCTCCTTTTGAAAATGTTGTTGTAAACGGACTTGTTCTGGCTGAAGACGGCAAAAAAATGTCAAAATCACTCAGGAATTTCTCTGATCCGGTTTATGTAATAAATAAATTCGGAGCCGATGCATTAAGGCTGTTTTTAATGAATTCTTCAGTCGTAAAGGCGCTGGATTTAAGATTCAGCGATGAAGGAGTCAAGGATGTATTGAAAAATATACTTATTCCACTCTGGAATTCATACAGTTTTTTTGTCACATATGCAAATATCGATAATGCAAGTCCTGAAAAAGCTCCTGAAAATCCTGAGAATCCTCTTGATAAATGGATAATTTCCGAGGCTGAAAAAATGGTGGCTGAAGTTACAAATTACCTTGATCTTTTTGATCTTCAGAATGCTATTTCGCCGATTGTAAATTTTACAGAACTTTTGAATAACTGGTACATAAGGCGTTCAAGAAGAAGGTTCTGGAGAAGCGAGAATGATAATGACAAAACACAGGCATATCAGACACTTTATTCAGTTATCATGAAAGCGGTTTTATGCGCAGCGCCTATAATTCCTTTCATTACCGAAGAAATTTATCAGAATATAAAAACGGACAGCATGCATGAATCCGTTCATTTGTGTGATTTTCCTTTGGCAGATGATTCGCTGCGTGATAATACACTCGAATTCAAAATGGAAATGACCAGAAAGACAGTATCTATGGGCAGGGCTCTCAGAAGCATGCATAATCTTAAAACACGGCAGCCTTTAAAAGGGCTTCATATTGTAACCATTGATCAGGAAGCAAAAAAAGTACTCAGGGAAATGAGTGATATTATACGGGAAGAGCTTAACGTCAAGGAAGTTATTTTCAGGGAAAATGAAAATGAACTTGTCGAGTATTCGGCAAAAGCAAATTTCAAGATTCTTGGAAAGATCCTCGGCCCAAAAATGGGAAAGGCCGCAGCAGGAATTTCAAAACTTTCAATGTCAGAAATTCAGTCTCTTATTGACGGCGCCACCTTGTCTCTGGACATTGACGGAGAAAATCTTGAAATAACAGTTGAGCATGTTGTCATACAGAGATTTGAAAAAGAAAACCTGAAAGTCCTTAATGAAGGTATTCTTACAGTAGCACTTGATCCTGAAATCACCGATGAACTGAAAATGGAAGGTAATGTCAGGGACCTTATCAGAATTATTCAGAATATGAGAAAAGAAAAGGGGTTTGAAGTGACTGACCGGATAGAGATTTTCATTGAAGGCGATGAAGAAATTATAAAGGGAACAAAGGTTTTTAATGATCACCTTATGCAGGAGACTCTATGCACAACAGTCCATTATAAAGCAACTGAAAACAGCGAGGAAATTTCCATTGGAGAAAGCAGCTGCAGGATAGCGGTAAAAAAGATCTGATATGAAAACAATAAAATTTTCAATATTTTTATTAATTGCACTTTCTTTCTCATGCGCTTCAAATGTGACAGAAGGGCTTACTGATTTTAGCGGTGTGCTTCCGTCCGGATCAACAGTTTTTGTTTCTCTTGATTACAGGAAAGAACCGGATCTGTCGATGTTTTTTCTCGGTAAATATATGGAGCTTGATAATAACAGCGTGCAGATACTCGAAAAGACCGACAGAATATACATAGGAATTTCCGCAAAGGACAAGGAACATCTTGATTTCAGCCTGATTGGTCTTGGAAATTATCCAAAATCATTTATAAATTTTGGTTTATGCACAGATGGCAGATGGAAAAAAGACAAGAAGGAATATACATACTGGACGCATAATGTAAACGGGATGCAGCTTAGTGTTCCCGGTAATGATATTGCACTGCTTTCATCTTCATCAATCACAGCAATGCTTGATAATCTGGCAGAAAAAAGACACTCGGGTTTTTCTCCAGAAAAAAGTGAAACGATTGATAATTCCCTCCTGTCGGTTTTTATTCCAAAAGCCAATATGGATTATATATCCACTGTAGGGCTCGGGGACACGACTATAGATCTTGAATATTTTCTTTTTGCTGTAGAAAAAAAGGATGATTTGTATCATGTATTCGGTGAAATTTCCTTATATACTGCAAAAGATGCAAATGCTTTCAAAATTGGCTATAAAACATTTCTGCTGGGGACAATCAGGCAGTTCGGAAAAGATGTAACAAAAACTTTCACGAGCAGGTCAAAAGTTGAAAATGAAGAAAACAAGGTCGTTTTTTCGGATATTTATCTGGAATATGAAAATCTTGTAGTTTTTATAGCCGATATGTTTTTCAAAAAAGATGAAAAATGATACTGTGGTATTGGTAAGGAGCAGGACCTGATGAAAATCGGTGTGGTCGACTATGATGCCGGCAACCTGACAAGTGTAATTACAGCGCTTGAATATCTCAATGTCGATTATATATCAAGCAAAATCCCGGAAGAACTGGAAAGGGCTGACAAGATAATTTTCCCTGGAGTGGGAGAAGCCGATCAGGCGATGAACAGCCTTAAGAGGTATAATCTTGACGAATTTCTCAGGCAGTATACAATGAAAGGCAACTGTCTGCTGGGCATTTGTCTGGGTTATCAGATCCTGCTTACCCATTCCGAAGAAAGCAATACTGACTGCCTTGGCCTTATTCCGGGAAAAGTAAGAAAACTTCCTGATTCAATTAATCTGAAAATACCTCATATGGGATGGAACACGGTTGAGGTGCTGAAAAAGAATGTTATGTTCAACGGCATTCCCGACAACTGTTCTTTTTATTTTGTTCACTCATATTATGCAGACCTTCTTGATACTGATTATGCATTAACTGCAACGGAATACGGTATCCGTTTTTCATCAGGTATAATAAACAGCAATATTGCCGCATTCCAGTTTCATCCTGAAAAATCAGGAAAATACGGACTTAAGCTCCTGGATAATTTTATATACAGGTTTGGATAATAATGTTTCAGAAGAGAATAATTATCTGTCTTGATGTCAGGGACGGAAAAACAACAAAGGGCATAAAATTCAAGGGAAATATTGATATAGGTGATCCTGTAAAAATGGCCGAAGAATATTACAGGCAAGGTGTCGATGAACTTGTTTTTTATGATATCACTGCTTCCCATGAAAAGCGCAATATCATGATTGATGTTGTCAGATCGGTTGCCGAGAAAATATTTATTCCTTTCTGCGTAGGCGGAGGAATCGGGTCGCTTGATGAAATAAAGGAAGTAATCTGGGCAGGCGCTGAAAAGGTAAGTCTGAATTCACAGGCTGTTAAAAATCCGTCAATAATCAGCCAGGGAGCCAAACATTTCGGCAGCCAATGCATTGTGCTGGGAATGGATGCGCTGAAGGACCCGGAAATGCCCTGCGGCTACAGGGTTTTCATTAACGGCGGGAGAACAAAAACCGAACTTGATGCTCTTGAATGGGCAAAAACAGCCCAGGAACTTGGAGCCGGCGAAATAGTGCTTAATTCAATGGATGCTGACGGAACCCGCGATGGTTATGAACTTGATCTTACAGCAATGATTTCTGAAAATGTATCAATTCCTGTAGTGGCATCAGGCGGTGCCGGTAAACCGGTTCATCTTGAAGAAGTACTTACAAAAGGGAAGGCGGATGCCGCACTTATTGCATCGATGGTTCACTTCGGCGGATATACCGTACCCGAGCTTAAGAAATACCTGATTGAGAAAAATGTTCCGGTAAGGGACCCCGAACTGTCCAGGAATTAATATAATTGACATTCCTCTATGAATTACTGGACCGGATAAGATTTTTTCATTGACAGAATAAATCATCTGCTCATATTTCGATATTATTTTATGCTGTTTATACTTGATTTTGTTTTTTTATATTATATTATAGCTGTCCAAAATAAAGACTATTAATTGCCTGAAATCCTAAGTATAATAAATA
>CAZKOK010000226.1:0-2120 GCA_964554355.1 uncultured Spirochaetia bacterium
CGACAGCGTATCGCATAGTATTCTGAGCTCGTCATAAGCATGCACTCCGGATTTGTTTTCTTCGCCTGAAGTATTCACTTCAAGAAAAATATTCAGTTCTTCATCGCTTTTCTTATGTTTCAACAAAGCCGCGACCGTCTCCGCCTTGTCGATCGACTGGATGCAGTCGAAAAATACCGCGTTCCGGGCCTTGTTTCTCTGCAAGTGGCCGATAAGATGGACTTCGATGTTCTTTTTCCCAAGCGCGCTGAATTTTTCGACGCCTTCGCCGACCCTGTTTTCGCCGAAAAGCCGGATTCCGGAATCATATGCTTCTTCGACGGCCTTCAGGGGCTGCATCTTGCTGACGGCCATTATCCTGATTTCAGCGGCGGCCCTTCCGCAGGAATCAGCCGCTGCCGCGACCTGCGCTTTAATCTGTTGATAATTTTCGGCCAGGGACATGTATCAAATATAGCAGGAATCGAAGCGAATTGTCTACGT
Source organism: uncultured Spirochaetia bacterium (assembly GCA_964554355.1). GTDB lineage: Bacteria > Spirochaetota > Spirochaetia > CAZKOK01 > CAZKOK01 > CAZKOK01. The sequence goes on from CAZKOK010000226.1 coordinate 484, forward strand.
TTCAAAAGCTCTGAAAAAAAAACTGCAAACGGATTTTTACATTTCCATCTGCAGCTTTTATGGGCGATGACGGGCTTGAACCGCCGACATCCTGCTTGTAAGGCAGGCGCTCTCCCAACTGAGCTAATCGCCCGTGCCTCAGAAACATATCACAACAATTAAAAATGTGTCAATAACTTATGAGTATTTTCAGCTGTTAATTCACAAGACTTTTCCTTTTTAATTATTTCTGGTAAAATCCGCGAAACTGATACACAATATTACAGCCTGAATGAAACAGGAAAAAGGATTTTTATGCAGAAGATGAGAAACATCGGCATCATGGCCCATATTGATGCAGGAAAAACTACCACCACCGAAAGGATTCTGTTTTATACCGGAAAATGCCACCGTATCGGCGAAGTCGATGACGGCGAGGCGACAATGGACTGGATGAAGCAGGAACAGGAAAGGGGTATTACAATCACATCTGCTGCAACTACCTGTTACTGGAAAGATTACCAGATAAATATAATTGACACTCCGGGGCATGTCGACTTTACGGCAGAAGTTGAAAGATCTCTGCGCGTACTGGACGGCGCTGTGGCTGTTTTCTGCGCCGTAGGAGGTGTTGAGCCGCAGTCGGAAACCGTATGGCACCAGGCAGATAAATACAAGGTCCCGAGAATTGCATTCGTAAACAAGATGGACAGGATAGGTGCGGATTTTCTTTCTGTTGTTGAAGAAATGGAAAAGAAACTCGGCGCAAATCCCGCGGTTCTTTATCTTCCCATCGGGCGTGAATCAGGATTCGAGGGAATTATCGATATTATCAGGATGAAAGAACTCAGATGGAAAAGGGAAAGCCAGGGTTCTGAAATAAGCGAATCCGAAATTGATCCAGCAAGACTTGACCAGGCAAAGGAATATCATGAGGCTCTGATTGATAAAGTATCCCATCATTCTGACGAACTGACTGAACTGTACCTGGACGGGAAGGAAATACCAGCTGAGATGATAATTGCAACACTGAGAACAGCTACAATCAACAGGGACCTGATTCCTGTATTTGTCGGCGCTTCATTGAAAAATATCGGCGTACAGCCGGTTATCGACGGAGTAATAAATTTCCTGCCGTCACCTGATGATATTCCTCCTTTTATGGGCATACATGCAAAATCAGGAAAGGAAATCGAAGTAAGGAATGATGAAAAAGAACAGCCTCTCGCGCTTGCCTTTAAGCTTCAGAACGACCGCGAGGCAGGAACACTTACATTTATCAGGGTTTATTCAGGCATAATAAAAAAAGGCGCTTCGCTTTTGAACATAAATAAAAAACTGCGTGAAAGAATAAACAGAATACTCAGGATGCATTCAAACAGATCAGAAAGCCTTGATCAGCTCAAGGCGGGAGATATAGGCGTACTTATCGGCTGCAAGGTCACCCAGACCGGCGACACAATCGGTTCAGAAGGTCACCAGGTTCTTCTGGAAGCCCTTTCTTTTCCGGAACCGGTAATTTCTGTCGCCGTTGAGCCGAAAACCCTGTCTGATATGGATAAACTGAAAAAGGCCCTGGCAAATCTTTCAAATGAAGACCCTACATTTACATCACACGAAAACGAGGAGACCGGCCAGCTTATAATATCCGGGATGGG
>CAZKOK010000226.1:2130-6690 GCA_964554355.1 uncultured Spirochaetia bacterium
GTTATAGCAACAAGACTTGTCGATGAGTACAAACTTGATGTGAAAGTCGGAAATCCGCAGGTAACCTACAGGGAATCAGTTACAAAGGAAATAATACATCAGGAACATTTCCAGAAAGTTGTCGCCAATAAGGAAAATATTGCAGATATCACCCTGAAGGTTGAACCGAATAAACGCGGAGCCGGCAATGTTTATATAAGCGACGTGCCCGAAAAAACACTGCCCAGGGAATTTCAGGATGCCGTTCGGCGCGGCGTCGAAAACGCCTTTTCTTCGGGAATCATGTTCGGTTATCCCTGCTTTGACGTAAAGGCAAGACTTACGGACGTAAAATATGACGAACTTACGGCTTCGGCATTTGCCTACGAAGCTGCCGGAGCACTGGGCCTTGACAACGCATGCCGCAAGGCCGATCCCATACTGCTTGAGCCTGTAATGAAAGTTGATGTTATGGCCCCGAAGGAATACATAGGCGATGTAATATCATCAATAACCGCCCGCGGCGGCCTGATACACGGCATGGAAAGCCGCACGGCAATAGACCATGTAAACGCCGAAGCCCCGCTCGTTAAAATGTTCGGCTACACTACCTCGCTCCGCTCAATGACCCAGGGCCGCGGATCATTTGCCATGGAATTCAGCCATTTCCGGAAAAAGGAAGGCGGGCTTTAATTATGAATTAGGAATTGGGAACAATATCATGAATATCATAAATATTAAGAAAAATACGTGATAATTTATTAGAATCCAATCTGAAATAAAAAAAGCTATGAATATATGATGAGCTGCCCGAAGCTGTCAGTATATTTATATCCGGCCATAATTCAGGAAATTTCAACTCAACAATTTTTCTGTTAAATTCATATTCCAGCAATTCTCCCGGGAATTTTAAATATACATCAACGTTGACATCGCTTTCAGCATCATCCACATGATATGTCTTATTGTCCTTAATTATTATATCACTGCTGACTTTTACTTTTACTATAGAATAGAATCATCATTGTCTTCACTTATTTCACGCATTATTCTGCCCAATAGATGAATAGTATTCGGGTTTATTATTATGATTGGAGATTTAATTAACTCAGGACCTTCAATAGTTGTTATGTTTTTTCTTAAAACGAATGTGATTTTATCACTGTGGATTTCGATTTCTTCAGTTTTTTTTCATATGTCCGGATAACTTTAATTATTTTATATCTGCCTGCAGGAATATTATAAAAAAAGCTTAGCCCGTCACACTATACTGGATAAGTTCAAAAAGTGAACCATCAACAATGTTTTTTATCAGAAGAAAATATGTCTGTTTTCTGAAAAGCTCTTTTTTACTGTTTACATTTAAATAAAGTGATGTTTTCAGGCCATAAATGGAAATTATTCCCATTTTACTGTTTAAAAGCGGTTCGACTATAGCGGTTTTACATGTCGATGTAAGGCATTTCCCAAAAAAATCCTCTAAATCAGTAAAATTCCGGGTCTGTCCCCATTCGTGTCATTCCTGGTCAAGAATTACATCAAGGATCGACCCGTAAGCCGCCCACAAATGCCCCGAGGTCCATTTTGCGGGATTTGTTTCCTTGCTTATGCCGGAATTAAGGGCCATTGCATTGTTTATTACTTCACCGCTTGCGGAATAATATTCAGGAGTGTAGCGGTTCATTTTCTGGACTATGATTCCCTTGCGGATATGGGCATGAAGGTAGTGGACCGTGCCGTCTTCCTCAACCTTGATCACTATTCCTGCATGCGTCAGTGGATCATTGGTATTGTCTCCGTCCCCGTCGGCGTCCCAGGTGTTGTCCCAGAAGACAATATCGCCGGGCCGCGGGAGTCCTTCCGTATAAATCGCACCGCTGTCTTTTAGAAATGCATACAGATTTCTGACGCCGCCGCCGTATCCGCCGCTCATTTTGTCCCTGTAATCATAACCGGCCTGCAGATAAACGGCCAGAACAGTTCCTATGCAGTCCAGGCAGATGCTTTCGCCCTTGATTTCAACTGTTGACTCCGTGGCCTTGCCCTGAAAAGAAAAGGCTGATTTAAGAATATCTGTTCTTGCAGGGCAAAGAGGGGCAAATGGATCAGCGGCTTCTTTCATGCTCTTAACAGGCAATGACATAATCTGTCTGCCGGGATCAGATGCTGCTGATTGTATATTCAGAAGGAACAGAAAAAGGGAAAAACAAAGAAATACTGTTATTTTACAGTAAATTCCCTTCTTGCTTCGAGATTTCCGTTCAGGTAAATTTCCAGAATCCATGTGCCTTTCCTTGTTCTTTCGTTTACAGTGAATATCCTGTAATAGCTTCTCCACGACCGGTTTACTTCATTGTCTTTGCTGTAGAAAACTTCGCCCGAAGGATCTTTCCAGGTCATGGTAAGCTTTTTTTCATAAGCCGAGTCTTTGAAATAAACTGTGCTGTATATTTTATCTCCGGCAGAATAAACAGGACTCTCATCTGCAGGATTTCCGCTTTCATCAGGAGTCAGGGACAGGCTCACATTTTCAACAAGATCCGCAAACGCCTTGTTGTAGAAGATTTTCTGATTCTTATCTGCCGCATATAAGGGAAACAGCGAATAATAGCTGTCAGCGAATCCTGCGAAATACAGAGATGCATCAAAGACCGATTTTTGCCCTGAATTATATTTAAGGTATATTATATTTTTACGCCGTTCGTTTTTGTTTTTTTCACTGTTCAGTACCGAGCTTTCCAGATATAGAGTGCCTTCCGGTCTGTAAAATTCATTTCCGGCAAAAACCCCGATAAACGGAACAGGTTTGAAGGAGGTATTTCCGGAAATCAGCTTGATAAAATTGGCGGAATTATTGAAAATTTCAAGTTTCCGGTCCAGCAAAAGTACGGCCCTGCCCGGAATAAATACTTCAAGCATGTATCCGGGAAACAGGGTATCAAGCACTTCGGGCATATAAAAACCTGTCGAAATTCTTGCACCGCACCCAGCTTTACGCAGTTCTACAGAAAGCTCAGCTGCATGCTTAAGAAATGTGCTGTTGTCATTAAGATAATTGAACGACGATTCAGCATTGTAAATCTGTGTCAGTTCATTTTCAGAATCGCCGTTCTTGCTGTCCCTGAAATTATCGATGATTTTCAGTATTTCATTTATTTCAGCCTGAGTACCGGTGTCCGTCCCCGAAAAAACAGCGCTTAACAGTCCGCTGCTGATATTAACAGGATAATAATAATCCTTCGGGGCATAAAGAAATGATAAGTTTGTCGATACAGTCATCTCAACAGTTACAGTATCCGGCAGTTTGCCGGCGCTGACTGATCTGCATACAAGATATACATTGCCGTAATAATCAACGGCAAATTTATCAGCAGAAATACCTGAAGAAACAGAAAGCTTATCAAGCTTCTGCAGCTCATTGCTGACTGCAACCGGTATGACAAGCCGGATAGGTGAATCACCGAACATGGTTTTTATATTTTCAGTACTGAAAATCCAGGAAAGCCGGTTTTCAAGATTATAATCAGGAGAAGTCATTTCAAGTCCGGTTGAACTGGGAATAAAACCTGGAGATGTGCAAAATGCACTGGAATAAAACATATAAAAAAACAAAAAAAATATGATTTTTTTCATCATATATATTAACGGTGCGAATGCTGATAAATAAATTGTTAAAATCAAAAAAAACGGAAATATTAGCAAAATGAAAAAAAATTTATGTGATATTATTTATTATATTTGAATATTAACGTTTATTGTAAAAAAGGAGAAAAATATATAAAAAATATCTCTATCATATTGATTATTGCTTCTTTGCTTTGAACCTTTTTATTGACTTATATGAGCTCCATGTTATCATTATTGGATATTTTATTTTAAAGGAGCGAGTATGAGTTTTACCACCGCTAACATACGCAATATTGCCCTCGCCGGGCATGGCGGCACCGGCAAAACTACCCTTACTGAACATATGCTGCTTGCCGGTGGCGTCATACAGAAAGCCGAGACTGTTGATTCAGGAAAAACAGTCAGCGATTATACTCCTGAAGAGATTGAAAGAAAAATCTCTATTCACGCAACACTTTCCAGTATGGAAAGAAAAGGGAAAAAGATAAACATCCTTGATACTCCGGGGTCTTCGGACTTTGTCGGAGAAGTTGTTCTGTCATTCAGGTCGGCAGAATCAGCGCTGATGCTTGTCAGCGCAAGAGACGGCGTTCAGATTGAAACAATCAAACTCTGGAGAAGACTGAACCAGAGAAACATGCCGAGATTCGTTTTTATTAATAAGATGGATGTTGAAAGAGCGGATTTTAATAAATCTTTTGAAGATTTAAAGGAAAATTTTGACAAAACGATAGTTCCTGTCGTTATTCCCATGGGAAGCGGAAACGCCTTCAAGGGAGTTATTAATTTACTGTCAATGAAAGCAAGCCTTGTAAATCCCGGTTCACCGAAAGATGAACTTACAGATATTCCTGAAGAATTCAAAGCAGAAGCAGAAAAAAAGAGGACCCGGCTTATCGAAGCTGCCGCAGAAGGCGATGAAGCCATTATGGAGAAGTATTTTGAAGCAGATAC
>CAZKOK010000227.1:0-5692 GCA_964554355.1 uncultured Spirochaetia bacterium
GGCCGGAGCAGCAGGGTATCTTTTGAAAAAGGAAGTTAATGATCCCGAGGTACTGATAAAGGCCATCCATGAAGTTTACCAGGGACAGTCTTTCATTACACCCGCCGTCACCCGGCAGGTCCTCTCGATTATCCGTAATTTAAAAACCCGGGAAGACAAATACGGGCTTACCGACCGCGAAAAGGAAATACTCGGCCTGATAAGCTCAGGCAAAACCAACAAGGAGATTTCCGCTGTCCTGTGCATTCATGAAAGAACAGTTGCAAATCACATAAGCAATATTTTCAGGAAACTCGATGTTTCCAACAGGGTAGAGGCCCTGACGCTTGCCCGGGACGAACAGCTCCTGGACCAGTAGACCGCCGAGAGTGATTTTTACCAGGTGTTCCTGCGCGGATAGTAAAAATTGACTATTAAATTAAGAAGTATTACTCAGGATAAGTAATCCTGGATAATATAAGATTTTTTTTAACAATATTATAGAAGGAAGAATTTATGAAAAAGTATTTCTGTATATTCATTTTATCAGTGTTTGTTTTTGTATCGGGGTGTGACCTGGAGCCTGAAACAATCACCGTAAACTGGTCCGGGGCATGGGAGAATGATGTCCATTATTTCGGAACCTTCACACTCACTATGACACTGGAAGGAGAATACCTGGATAAGTTAGGCGGATGGGGCACCCTGACCGGAAATATTGTCTGTGAAAAGTATGACGGTACGGTTCTGCTTGATTCAGCTGTAAGCGGTACCTGGTCCAATGAATTTCAGGAACTGGAGCTGGATATTTCAACTGATAACGAGACCCTGATTATGGGTTTCAATCCTTATCTGACTGCCGCCGACCTGGGCAGTGATACCGATATCATCGGATCATTCCAGCTTTATGGAGAATCCGGCCACTGCTACACATGCGGTGACTACTATAACTGCCCGGATGTGCAGGCTGCCATGGATGTGGTGTCTGCATATACTTTCGGTAATATCACATATGCAGAGCAGGCTTCCGATCAGTATCTGTATGCCGTAAGTTCTGACGGCGGCACTAATAGAGTGTCCAGGATCAACATAGCAGACGGCACGGTCACCGATATTCTGATTGTTGCCGGAATGGTGCCGTACAGCCTTGCCTGTGACGGTTCATATTTATGGCTGGCCGGAAAAGCCGACCCGGGTGATACATATTTTTCATTATATAAATTCGACTTGTCAGATCTTACTACTGTTGCGGAAGATGGATACCCTGTCGCATTAAGCGGGTACGGCGGGCTGGACCTTTATTCGTTTTCCATTTCGCATAACGGAACAAGCCTTTATTATCACAACAACGATTTTTTCTTTCCCGAAGTCGGCTTGATAAATACAGCTGACGGCAGCTGTTCGGTCCTGATCCCGGGATCCATGGGCAGCTCAATATCAAGGACAGACTCAATAGCAGCTTACGGCAGCGGATTCTATACATCCTATTTTGCTGCAGGAGGAGTCTGGTGCGAAATCGAGGAATTTAATTTCAGCGGCGTATACCAGGATTCGTTCTGTCCGCCTTTGAACGGCGGAGCCAGTCTGGCCCTGAACGGATCAATAATATATCTGATCCAGGATGGAAAGCTTTATACGGTACAGCTTTAAAATTTAAATACGGAGGAAAAAATGAAGATACTAAGAATATTGCTGATTGTTTTTCCCATTGTTTCCCTGGTATCTCTTGTTGCCGGTATGTCAATGCAAGTGAACACGGAACCGGGCCCGGCTGCGGTGAATGTTCCTGTACCTGTCACGATGATGTCACTGTTCAGTATTTCTTATCTGATATGCATAATAATAGTAGGAATTTACGCAAAAAAAACGAATCGTTCCGTGGGCGGATGGGTAGCAGGAAGTATTTTCGTCCCTTACCTGCCTCCGTTGATACTGGCATTTCTTAAGCCTGCTCCTGTAAAGTCATACTATACCGGACGGCCGTCGGCGGAAGCCCCGGCAGGTTTTTTTGAAAACAGCAATGCTTCTTTTAAAAATGGTAATATGTCTGAAGAAGACAATATAGCCCTGGCCCAGGGGTTCTGCAGTAAGTGCATAGCAGAAACAACAGACGAATCGCCCGGCAATGTAAATACGGTCAACGGAATCGGCACCGCGCTTATGGGCACCCGCTGGTTGACCAGGGGTCTGGACCGTTGTCCGCAATGCGGTTCCGTAATCCAGACAAAATGGACGACTTTCGGTTTCGGCATAAGTAAGCACGGCACATACAGGATACTTTATACAAAGCAGGGCTTTACAAAATCAAAGTTTTTCGGCAGACGTCTTAAAAGCGATTATGCACAGGTGCGATAAAAGGCAGTATGTAATTATATAAGCAAGGAGAATAAAATATGAAAAAAAAGATAATTATGATGTTCATTCTTGTATTGTTTTCTATTAATGTATTTTCAGCAGAGAAAAACCGGAAACTTGTATTCTCAATAGATGCCGATCCGCCGGTCAGTTTCACACTGGATATGTCGAAAGCGGTTTATTCACTTGTCGGTCCGACCCTGATAATTGATAATGCCATTTCCGATTTTTCACTGCCGTTCAATGCCTACGGCACCCAATTAACCGGTGAATACCTCGGCGGCGACATCGTGGTTAATCGTATCGAGATTACCGGGTACAGAATTACATTCAGGATTGCAGCTGACGGAACAGGACCGGGGCTGGGAAATCTCGGAGGATCCGTCCTTGTAATTGCCAATCTCGATAAATCGATTACCGGGAAGGATAATAAAATAATCACTGATATAAGCGGAAATCTTTCATACTCCGATACAGATGTTTTAAAGAATGAACAGACATATACTCTTGAAGACCTCGCAGCTGTCGGCGCAAAATCGGAAGCATATACAGCCATACTCTACGACGAAGACAAGGGCAGCCTTTTCAACGGATTTGTCGTCTTTGACCCGACAAATCCCGAATCCATAAGCGATGCCTATTTTGAAATGGGAATGAATCAGGCGGATTACAGCTGGACACTGACCACGGCGGAATAAAACTTCTGACTCTGTCCCCATTTTTCATGGCCGGAAAAAGGGGACAGACCCGAAACATGGTTTACGATACTGTAATCTGCCGGAAAATACGCGAAGCTTCTTCGCCTGGTTTTCCCTTCTGCGCAAAGCTGTATTTTCTCCATAAGCGGTGAGGATTATCATTGATAAGCCTGCCGTCTGAAAGTCTTGTTTTCAGAGTTTCCACTGCGTATGAAAATCTTTTATCTTTTGCGGCTGTTTTGTATTTTGCCAGAACATAACAGTAATAGAGAAGATTGTAGCGGAGCATGGGATATTCGGTCTTTAGAAAAGTTGTGCCGATCCCGAACATACATGGTCCCAGCGGCAGTCGTGAATCCCAATGATCCAGCAGAAAAAGTACGGCTTTTTCAAGGACCTTTTCTTCTTCCGGAGAATTATCCCGGTACAGAAAAGCATCAAGAACATACAGGGTAGTTCCCGGATTGCTTGCATCCGTTTCTGGAGATTTTCCCGTTTTAACAGTATTGCAGCGCCAGCCTCCGTCCGGCATCTGCGTATTCAGGAATAACCGGTAACACTCTTCATTCCGTGAATCGGAAAATCCAAGTCTGCCCAGGGCGGTCAGAATGCGTGCGGTTATGCAGGGCAGTTTTGAACTTGAAGGGCTGTAGCGGAAATTGCCGTCGGCCTGATAGTATGTGAATATAAAATCTATCGCATCCTGTATTATTTTAAAATCGGTATATTTTACGCCAAGATCTCCCAGCGTATTAAGAACATCAATTGCTGAATAACCTGCAGGAGCATGTATGTCGCCGTCTGAGCGTGACCAGAACTGCCCGCCATTAATGGCATCAGATGATAATATTTTTTCTATTTCTGCATTTTTCATTTTAATTCTCTGTTATTTCTATTAATTATATTATTATATATTTTTGACAGCATAGTGTCAGGTTTTGGAAAATAAACAAATGCAGTCGCCAACGATCGTTGGCACGCATGTGAAAAAAGGGGACAGAGTCAAAATGAATGGTGACAGACCTGATAATGACAGTTTTTAAAAGTCGGGTTATAATTATTCAGGAAGGGGTGTGTATATGAAGAGGATATTTTATTTTATTATAGTTATTTCCGTACTGGGTTTTGCCCTGATTGCCTGCCAGCAGATAAAGCCGGTTGTGGCAAAAGCGCCGGAAAATGCTGAACCGGTTAAGACCGAGCCTGAAAAGGAAGAGTCTCCGCAGATTGGTGAATCATATCTGAATCCGGACCTTCTGGACGGAACTTCCCGTGATCCGATTATTACGCATATCTATACTGCAGATCCGACTGCACGCGCATTTGAAGGCAGGATTTATCTTTATGCTTCACACGATCTTGATGATCAGAAGGATTACTGGATGGATGATTATCATGTCTTTTCAACCGATGATCTTGTTAACTGGCAGGACCATGGGGTGGTCCTGGATGCGAAGAAAATCTGGGCGTCCACATTATACGCCCCGGACTGCGTATATGATGAAAAATCAGGAAAGTATTATCTCTATTATCCGAACGGCGGCAGCAATATCGGGGTTGCCGTTTCCGAAAATCCGGCTGGCCCTTTTACCGATGTACTTGGGGGCCCGCTTATCAAACCAAGTTATCCGGGTGCCGGTGTTGCCTGGTGTTTCGATCCGTCTGTCCTGATTGACGATGACGGACAGTCCTATCTGTATTTCGGCGGCGGAATGCCGGAAACCGGTGACAACGCACGGGTAATAAGGCTGAATGATGATATGGTAAGTCTCAAAGACAGCGCAGCAACAAAAATCATTGCTCCTGATTATTTCGAAGCGCCGTTTGTCTTTAAGCGGAATGGCAAATACTATTTTACCTATTCGACAAACTGGAACGGCCACCCCATCCTCATCGATTACATGATGAGTGATGATCCGATGACAGGCTGGGAATACAAAGGCACTGTAATTAACAATCCTCCGGACAACCAGGGAAACAATAACCACCATTCACTGGTTGAATACAAAGGCACATGGTATGTTTTTTATCACAACAGAAAGCTCGCAATAAGCCGCAAGATCAAGGGAGGTTTTCAGAGGTCAGTTACCATGGACAGAATCGACTTTATGGAAAACGGCGAAATTATCAAGGCAAATTTGACCAAAGGCACAATACCTCAGCTGAAAAACGTTGATGCATTCTCACGCCTGGAGGCCGAACTGATAGCGGCCCAGTACGGAATTAATATAAAGGATATCTTCGAAAATAATGCAAAAACGGGAGTTACGCTTTCCGATATTCACAACGGAGACTGGACAGCGGTTTCGATGATGGATTTCGGTGCAGGTGCTGAAACATTCACGGCATCGGTTGCAGCAGCAAATGAAGGCAGCCGGATTGAACTCTGGATAGACGGCGGAGAAGAAAACGGCGGCAGCCTTATCGGCACCTGCGGAATCCCTGCAACAGGCGGACTCTGGAACTGGCAGGAAGTTTCATGCAGCCTGAGTCCGGTTGAAGGTGTGCATAATCTTTATCTGATTTACAGAGGACCTGTACAGGCAGACCAGCTGTTTCATTTTGATTATTACAGGTTCGATTAATAAATATATATTCGACTCTGTCCCCATAGATCAGATTTGTTCATTAAAGAATTTTATAATTACTGTGATATATTA
>CAZKOK010000227.1:5702-6680 GCA_964554355.1 uncultured Spirochaetia bacterium
TATTAGTGAATTAAGTAAAAACCGGTAATGATGATGGGAAATGATATGAAAAAAAGTATTTTTGTCTTATTGGTTCTTGTTTCTGCGAATGTATTTTGCTCTGATGGTGCTCCGGACAGCTTTTCTCTTGATGCCTGCCTGCTGTCGCCCTGGGACAGCAGGCCTGAAGTTTCCGTCAAGTCCGGATTATACTGGGACATCGGCGATATTTCTCTTGGACCCACTCTTGGATAGCGGCTGGTAAACGTATATCTGAAAGAGGATATCTACGGTTTTTCCGGATTTCCAGGTGCAGCTTACTTCTTCATGGCCGGCTGCAAGCTTTATTACCATTTCCCCGGTATGTCCTGGTTTGGTCTTAATATTGAATACGTCGTTTCCTGTCTGTATGAAATCTGGGAAGACCGGACGGTCTACACAGTGTTTGAGCCCTTCGGTCTGCTCCTGGGCATAAGTATCGGCCCATTAACAGCTTCGATAGGTGTTCTGAGTCTTAATGCCGAAACGGATATGGTTCTGACCTTTGGTGTACTCTGTCCGATAGATCAGCAGGATTAAGGGAAACAGTTATGGAAAGAGCAATGAAAAAAACAGCAACAGCAGCCGTAATGTTTTTAATAATTATCTGCGGAACCTTTGCGGAAGAAAGTAAGAATGCAGAAGCAGCAGTTGAAGTTCCTGAACTTGCCTTTGAAATAAATGCCGGGTTCCCTTTTCTGCTGAATCCGGAAATCCTTTTTCCGATAAGCCCGTCATTCTGGATGGGTATGGGACTGCAGCTTGCCTATCCGGATTTTTCACCGGGAATCCCGGGATTTACAGTGAAGTTCATATTCGGGACGTTTCCCGGAAAATTTGCATTTTATGCGCAGCCGTCATTTACACTGGCTTTTCCGCCAGGATCTTTCTGGTCTCATTGGTCATTTTCAGCTCTTCTTTGGAATAATATGGTTTTATCCCTGCAACAATGGTACGTTT
>CAZKOK010000228.1:0-6667 GCA_964554355.1 uncultured Spirochaetia bacterium
GCTGAATTTATCAAATTGAAATACCTTTTAAACCATCACATAATGACTTTACTGCTGAAATCCGAAAGCCACGGAAAATTCAGGAAGGGAGTATATTCAACAATCCACAACAAGGACGCCAGCTTTGCGGCATTTCAGGTCTCCATAGAAGAAATAATTTCCGAGCTTGAAAAAAATCCCGGCAGCCCGCAGAAACCGGAGATAAATAAAATAGCGGATAAAGTGCAGAATTTTGAAGAAAAACAGAAAAACAGCAAAAAGGATATGGATGAATCAGAAAAAAAACTCAGGGAAGAGATAAACAAGGAACTTGAATCCATGGATCCTTTACTGGAGAATATTATTGAAGAATCCCTGAAGAAGGCAAAGGAGAAGATAGATGATTCCGATAAAAAACTGGATGCTTTTTTTAACGGATACAGCCGCGGATTTGAAAAAGGTGAAATTCAGAATATGCCTGTCCATGAAAGAATAGAGCTGGCCAGACTTCTCAGCAGGCAGGACAAATTGAAAAAAATTGTGGATCTGATCGGAAAATTCAGAATAATTAATGAAGAGAAAAAGATCGAGAAGCTTTCAGAAGCGAAAATCGAGCCGTCCGACGTAATCAAGGGGAACAAACTTGAAGATGTTCTTCCAAGCGAATTGTCAGGTCTGGGCGGAAATAAAACCTCAAGGGCCATATTCCTGAATAAATGGACAAACAGTCAATTGTCACAGTTTGATAAAAAACCTTATAAATATACGGAAAATGTCGGCAAGGGCAGTATTATTATCTGTGTTGATACAAGCGGATCAATGACAGGGGTCAAGGAATTAAAAGCCAAAGCCCTTGCTCTTTCTGTCGCGGAAGTAGCTTACAGCCAGGACAGGAATTTTGCCTGCATACTTTACAGTTCCAGTTATGACCCTCCGATTATTGAGGAAATAAAACCGACCGAGCATCTGTCAAAGATTGCCGACAAGGTAATAAAAATAAGTGAAAAGTTTTACGGCGGGGGGACGGATTTTGAACTGCCCCTGAAAGAAGCCGTAAAAATCATTGACAGAGATGAATTTAAAAACGGCGATATTCTTTTTCTGACCGACGGCTATGCTGATGTATCAGCTGAATTTCTGGAATATTATTTCAAAGTGAAGGAAGAGAAAAAATTCAAAACAATCGGCCTGCTGATTGACAGTACAGATTCTGACAGGGAAAACGGAAAAGAGATACTGCAGAAATTCTGTGATGAAATAAAATACAACTCAGCCATCGAAAAAGACCTGGATTTCTCAAAATCAGATGATTTTGCAGCTGATATTTTCTTGTACCTCTGAAATTTTCTTCCTCTGATATTCAGAAGAATATACTTTTCGATCTGCTCATTTTTTACAGAATAAAAACAATACCGTCCCCGTTTGTCAGGGTCCCGTCGGTAAAGTTGTTGTCAATCATTTCAAAATCAAGAATTACAGTGTCATTAAAAGCTTCTTCATTAATCGATCCGGAAATATTTATCGTTCCTTCAATATCATGACTTGTGGAAACACCAACGCCGACACTTGAAGAGGCGTTAACCAGAAGCGAACCGCTTTCAACAGTCAGGTCCCAGCTGCTGGACTTGTAACCGGAAAACTCCATATCAACATTGGTTAAAGAATGATTAGTAATATCATCGGGGGCGTAATATTCATGATGAATTTCGCCGTTAAGGATTACCGCCCCGGTCTGCCCGTTAACAATGTAATCGGTAAGTGTCTGGGAAAAAGTAAATGCCACTGTTGTGCCGACAGATAAATTGGCTATGGTCCTTGCCACATCGCGTGCCAGCCCGATATCCTCAATCGGAATTCTGACAGGAGGATTAACGTCATCATTGCATGCGCACAATAAAACCAGAATAACCGGAATTAAAAGAACTTTTTTCATCTGTTTCTCCTTGTGTATATTATACACCACTTCAGGAATATGAACAGTTTTCTCATTAAACTTTTTGTTCCTGTGAGCTCCGTTCCGGTAAATATTTTATTTCTGTAAATTAACCATACCCCGTTTTTCGACAAATCGCAGCATTACTTTTTATGATCTTGTCTGTATAAATTTCAAACACCCACGGAGGTACACCATGAAAAAACTGCCGATTGCCCTGTTAATTCTTCTCCTTGCAGCCCCTCTCCAGGCCCGGGAAGACCACATTGAAACTGCGCTGACAGTCACGGTCTCCTTCGGCACCGGCGAAACTCCTGAATTCGGATTCAGGCAGGGGAAAATAACTTCATTCATGATAAAAATCGGTAATATGCATGCCTCCGTTCCCGAAAGGGTCCTTAACAGGATGTATTCGATTCATATGGATTCAACATGCCTTCTGTGGGACGGCAAATATGTAAAGGCCGAAGACGCTCCCTGCCGGTATATCCGTTTTGAATACGGAGACGAAAAGTATTTCGGCGAATATCCGAAAATTGAGCTGTACTTTTCCGGCGACAGGTTTCAAAGCGCCCGGCATATAATGATGGCTGAAGATGAGGAGGGGCGGATTCTGTTACAGAGTGTGCCTTTCGGGTAGTGTTCCGCAATCTCTGGAACACTATCTGCAAATTTTGACCTCGCCGGGTTTCCTGATTACAAGCCAAACTGAAAACCTGTTTTTCTTGCGGAACCGGTTTTTTGGTGATATCATATTCACAAACCAGTTAAAAAAAGGCCATCCGTAAAACCGAATAAGGCAAAAGAAGGCAAAATGAACATTTTAAGAAAGTTATTTCTATTAATGGCAATTCTGTTTATTTCCGTTTCCGGCGTATTTTCAGAAGACAATGAAAATGAAAAGCAGATTTCTGATGACAAGCAGGTCCAATCCGAAGCAGATGAGGGGAATGCTCCGCCCGAAGCAGGTGACGAACCTGTATTATCAGACGGGGAAGGGGAAGAGGAACCGGACCCGAACAGCCAGAACCAGCTGAACGATTCCTGGAAAGCACCGGAAACGGTCGAAGTGGACCGCTCGGGAAGCTTTTCCTGGAGCATGCCCATTGAAATTCCCGCCGGAACAAACGGGATGCAGCCTTCATTGTCAGTAAGCTAAAATTCGTCGCCGGGCAACGGGATGATGGGGGTGGGTTTTCAGCTGAACGGGCTGGACGCGATCGAGAGGGATCTGCGGTATCCGGTTAACTGGGATGATACCGACCATTTCATGTACAACGGGCAGAAGCTTATCTATGACCAGGGTGATGGTTATTATCATACCGAAATTGAAAGTTATCTGAGGATTTATTTTCAGGACGGATACTGGATTGTGAAGAGCAAGGACGGAATAGTCAGATATTATGGCGCAACTCCAAACAGCTTTATCGATGCTGTCGGACACAGCGGAAAAGCGCGGGTCTGGGCGCTGAACAAGGTCGAGGATGCTTTCTGGAATTTTTTTACGATACAATATACGGAAGATACGGATAACGGCGATTATTATCCTTCGGAAATAATGTACACGCAAAATCAATATTGTTTTTTATCCAGAACAAAAACAATTGAGTTCAGTTATTCAGCAAGAACAGACCATTATCCGGAATATAATCCATCCAAGGTTGATATGGACCGGATACTTGAGAGTATTACCGTAAAAGCAGATGGAAATATTGTCAGGGAATACTCTTTTGTATATGAAACAGGCAATGAAACAAAAAGACAGAGACTTACAAAGATAAAAGAGAAAGGTATTAATGGCAGTGGAGAACGGGAGTTATATGACTTTTCATGGCAGGTGAGCAGTGATTTTGGTGATTTTGAAAGGGGAAGTGTTTTCATTCCTTATTCAGCTGCAGGTCTCGTAAAAAGTTTGATGGGCGATTTTGACGGTAATGGTTGTTCCGATATATTGGTTGTTAATAGTGAATATTATTCTTCAGATGAGATAACTCTGCACATTGATACCTACTTGTCAGATGGTAATGGTAACTCTACGAAATACAGAATGTCCAACAGATATTCTGATGATGATTACAATGCTGAAAAATTTCATACAGGAGATTTCAACGGAGACGGCAGAGCGGATTTATGCTATATATTATACAAACAGGCTCAAAATAATAATGATTTTATACTCTATGTAAAATATTCAAACGGCGATGGGACTTTTACATTGTTAGATCAGGATATTGATACACAAAGCTCAGAGTTTTACCTGAGTAATTGCAATAGAATTCAGGTACATGTATGCGAACTTAACGGTGACGGTCTGCCTGATTTATATTTAACAAACACAAGGAACAGTCAATATATTTCAATGATCTCAAAGGGAAACACAGGCTTTACCCTTGATCATATTCAGACTTTAGGCGCAACTTCAGAAGAATTTATTTGTCTTCAGGGAGACTTTAATGGCGATGGATTAGGTGATTTTGCAAGTATTGATTCAAACGATTCGGGAGGAAGAACACTGACTTATACAATAAAAATGTATAAATCTCCTGGTTCATATGTTTTATCTGCATTTACAAAAAATTACTCAAATTTTAACTACAACGAATTTGGCAATAATAGGATTTCATCAGGTGACTATAATGGTGACGGACTTACGGATTTCTTTGTTACAGACGGTGTTACACATGGAGCGATTGAATTCTCCAAAGGAAATGGTCAGTTTCATACTTTAATTGTCAATGACTTTTCGTTTTTTGATTTATATATGTCATGTGATTTTACAGGTAATGGCCTGGCAGATATATTTGTGACTGAATATAACGGTGGTTCAAGTTCTGCTGCAAGATTATATGTCAATTTGTCAGAAAAGCCGGACCTGATTTCAATAATCCACAATTGTATTTCCGGAAGTTTTGCCTTTGTTTTTATGAAACCAGCTGCAAATTTTCCAAATGCAATAAACCCGGATAACAGTATTTATCCGATTGTCAGCAACAGTTCACCAAGAGTATTAACAGAACAAGTAACATATTATAATGCAATGGGACTAAATGATTCTGAAAATTTCCTATCTGAATTATACGATTATGAAAACGGCATGACAATTACCGGAACTTCGGCAATCCAAAAATCCCTCGGCTTCCAGAAAGTCTTAAAAACCAGTTCCGACGGTTCATCCCAGCTGGCCTTGTCCCACATGGGCGATACCGTTGACGAAAAAAAAGCCTTTGCCGGAATACCTGAAAAAATCCGGCAGTACGGTTCCGACGGGAAACTCTATTCGGAACAGGAGTTTGAGTACGGGCTTGACAGTCAGAATTATACCGGAGGGTCTGTCTGGTTCCCCCAACTCAGGTACTCCCGGGAGAAAAACTGGAACGGCAATGGTACAAATGTGTTGATCCGCAAAAAGGAATACACGCAATATACGCAAGAATCATTCGGCGAACCGGAAAAGGTCATTGATTACGGAGAAGTGGACCAGGACGATGCGGACATTGATCCTTATGACAGGATAACCATAATAAACAAATTCATTCAGACGGATACCGGCCGCTATATTGTCAGGCCGGAGCGTTCTGTTGCCTGGGGCTATTCCGTTTTTAGCGAAGAAGAGGACCCTCACGTTTTTATGCCCTTTGCCAAAACCGTATTTGTTTATAACAGCAACGGATTCATGACCGAACAAAAGGACTATTACGATGCCGGAAATTATCTTTTAAATACATATGTCCCCGATGCTTTCGGAAATATCAGATCCGCAACGGAAAACGGCATAACCACAGCCATCACCTATGATTCCGGTTATCGCTGCCTGCCTGCAGGCACAACGGACGCAAACGGCAATATTACATATTACGATTATGACGATTACTGCAGGCTTACGGACACCACCGACATCTGGGGCAATCACCTGCTTGCCGGTTATGATGCTTACGGCAGGACCATTTATCAGAAGTATGCTTCCGATTCCCTGGGATCAACCGTCTATAATAGATATGACAAACCTCACTTTAGTGGTGATTCTTATCATTATCAATTTGGACGAGGTAAAACGCCAGGAAAAGGAAATTTTCAAGAATACAACCGTAAAATAATTCACAATAAAGATAATGTAAGAAGAAATGAAGATGACGATGATGACGACGACGATTATGATCAAAGTGATCATGGCTCTGGAGGTGTTGATGAAGATATTCCTGACGGTGTGGTAAGAGGTGCGATTAATGATAGGAACAGAACAAATAATACAAATAACTTTACAATTCCAAATTTTGATTCTCCTTTTGACATGAGTAATATGGATCAGTCCAATAATAGTGTATTTAATCAAACCTATCCTCAATTTAATCAATCAAATTCACAATTACTGAAACCTGA
Organism: uncultured Spirochaetia bacterium; assembly: GCA_964554355.1. Lineage (GTDB taxonomy): Bacteria > Spirochaetota > Spirochaetia > CAZKOK01 > CAZKOK01 > CAZKOK01. The sequence continues at coordinate 6,290 of CAZKOK010000228.1, forward strand.
CCCAAAACCTGCAGCGGCGTCATCCATCCTATTACTACTTGCATTATTAATTTTCATATAGGTTTTCTTTTTAAGGAGAAGATAAATGAGTAATAAAATATTACAAGAAAAATTCTTATCAGGTTTTCAGCATGATTCATTATTGAAAGAATTCAAATTTGATTACAATCAAAAAATTGTAAGTTTTACTTTATGTAATCCAAATGTCCAAGTGAAAAACAATAATAATAAATTTGAAAATGTGAATCTACATTTTGAATGTAAGTTTCATAATGTAGTTTTTTTCAACTTTATGTGTGAAAAAATTGAAGGAAATGATCCACTAGAGTATTCAAAAGATTTTATTGTTGAGGATATTAAATATAATCAAAATAATAA
>CAZKOK010000229.1:0-6657 GCA_964554355.1 uncultured Spirochaetia bacterium
TTGCCGTGTCTTCCCTGGCCAGCTCGAGGATCTTCTCTGCTTTCATAATCCTCGATTCATTGATTCTGGTCCTGTTTTCGTTTTTTCCTATTTCTTCGATGGGAACATTAACACCAAGACTTAATGACCAGTCAATACCGGCACCATCTTCAAAAAAATCCGAAAAAGAGCTGCCGAAATTGTCCTCATTTGTCCTTGCATCCGGGTAATGGGGTGTCAGAGATAATCCAAAGTCCATCAATACGGCTGATTCAAGTCCGCTCAGTACTGTCGATCTTCTGACCGATTCCAGATCCCTGCATTTCATAATTATCTGATCCGAATTTTCCATGGCCGCATTTACAAGTTCATCTCTTTCTTTGATATATATTACGGGAAATTCCACAGGATTTCCTGTCACATCCACATCTTCCTGAATGCCAAGGGTCCGGAGCAAAAGCTGATGATTCGTCAGCATCTGATATTCAAGTTCCATTACCGACTTCATGAGTGAATCAAGCTCAAGTTTTGATTTCTGAAAATCGGTAAATGACATCAGGTCCTTTTCAAACGTCAGCTGTTCACCTGCAATTCTCTGTTCTTTCAGCTTTATCCTTCTTTCTATATTGGCAATCTGTTTCTGCTGATACAATTCAACCAGAAAAAGAGTAAAGGCTTCGGTCAAAATGCGGTTCTTTTCACTCTTGTATAAAAGTTCCTGGGTTTTTACGGATTCCTCGTGTGAATCGAATTCCGCCTTATATACGTTTGTATCAATAAATTTTCCATTCAGCAGCACAGGCTGCGTCAGCTTCAGCTGAAGAGATGGATACTGGCTTATAGAGAGGTTTTCAGCAAGAGTATTAAAGCTGATTGAATCATTTACAGACAGACTCAGTTCACCATATGTGGGTAAAAGCTGCCTGAGGCTTAATCCTCCATTAATTCCAAGTATTTCCATTTCATCATCAATCGGTGCAGATAAATATGATTCTCCCCCTGATCCGCCCAGGCTGAATGAAAATCTCGGATATTTTCTTTTCATCTCCTTAAGCGCATTTTCGGAAACCTGATCAAGATCATAACCTGATATCAGTAAATCGGAACTGTTTTCCATAGACAGATGAAGGACATCCTCTATTGACAGATTAATAGAAGCTTTTGCAGTAATACTTAAATTCTCATCATCTGCAAAAGCACCTGAAGTAATAAGCAGTATGCACGCAAATACAGATATTTTTTTAAACATTTCTCTTTTCTCCTGATATTTTAAGATTTTTCTTCTCTTTCCTCATATTTTTATTATTTTAAATGTACAGTAATATTATTTATGAACCTACATATATTAAACAAAATTAAACAAAAAAAGTGTTATATTGTCTTAATTTCCGGTGTTTAAAATATATATAACATTTATATTATTGAAAAAGGAAAAACCAAAAAGGACAAGAATTTATAAATGAATATTATTCTTCGTTTTCTTCTTCGTAACATAAGGGAAAAAAAACTCAGGTCATTTCTTGTCGTTTTTGCCATAGCAATTGCGGTCTCACTCTACTTTGCCACATCAGCTCTGGGAACCAATCTTGAGATTATGTTCACTGAAATGTATACATCATCAACCGGCAGCGCACAGATACAGATAAGGGCCGGAAGCGATTCACCTTCCTTGTTTTTCCGCACAGACAGGCTTAAAAATATAGAAAACGAATTTGAATACACCGTCGGTACATTCAACAACATCTCCGGTGTATACAGGGAAAATGATGAAGAACAGAACCTTGGCATAATGGCTATTAATTATGAAGACATGACGAAAATATTCCGGCTTCAATTTTATCAATCAATCGACATGAAATATTTTCACGGAAGGTCTGTAATCCTGGGGAAAAAATTCGCTTTGGAAAACGGTTATAAATGCAGGGATATAATCAAACTTGATATCGGCGGGAATATTGTAAGACTTGTTGTCGCGGCAATAGCTGAAAATACGGGACCGTTCAGAACAAGAGGAGATCAGTATTTTGCCATTATCCCCCTTGATCTTGCATCCAAATTCTATAACGCACTGGGCCGCGTGAGTATTGCCTATGTAAAAGTCAGAAAAACCCGGAATATACAGAATGTAATGAATGAAATAAAGGAACTTTATCCGCGCTATATTGTTGAATTTACAGCTCCTGAAGACCAGATAAAAATGTGGTCGGCCAATATTACGGTGCCGTATAAAGCGATGCTTGTACTTGTTCTTGCCACCTGCGCATTTATCATTTATACATCTTTTCAGGTTATAACCAGAGAGAGGCTGCCTGTAATCGGTACATTCAGAAGCATCGGAGCGACAAGAAGGGCAACCAGCTGGCTTTTTTATGCCGAGAGTTTAATATATGGAATTGCAGGCGGTATTATCGGGATTTTCCTGGGTATATTATTCCTGAAAATTCTTGCCAATTCAACTATCAGCCAGATGTATCCGGGAGAGGGGTTTGTTTCCGGTTTCAGAGTAACCCATATTCTGTATTCAATGCTTGTTGGAATTCTTATCTCCCTGGTCAGTTCAATTATTCCGATACATTCAATCAGGAAGTATTCCACAAAGGACATAATTCTCAACAATGTCCGCTACAAGGAGACCCGGATAATCTATAAATTAATTCTGGCAGCTGCATTACTCGTTATTGCGTTGATTGTTCCGAAATTCGTTCCCGTTTCTTTTGCCCTGCCGGCTGATATTCTCTGCCTTATCATTGCAGTATTTTCACTGCTGCAGTGGGCGCCTGTGATAACCGACATATTTACCAGAGTTCTTTCCGGCCCCTTTCGGATTATGTTCGGGAATATAGGCATCCTTGCCGTAAAAAATCTCAAGGCAAATAAAAAAATGCATAATAATATAGCTCTTCTTACAATTGGAATAGCATCATTATTAATGGTAACGACAATTTCACAGAGTATAATGACCGAGATAATACAGCTTTACAATAAAGCCGATTTTGATCTCTATGCCTGGATTTCTCCAATGGACAGAAGTCTGGAAAGCCGGGTCAGATCAATAGACGGCGTTGAAGGCACCCTGGGAATTTACGAGGTTTACTGGACTGAAATAAAGGATACAAACAAAAGAATCATCAGCATTGCAGGTATAGATATTAAAAAATATGTAGACTACTGGAAGTATAATATTAAACCTGAACAGCTTGGAATGCTGGATGACGGGAGATACATCATCCTCGGAAACGGCCTAAAAAACCAGCTTAAGGCAAAAACCGGTGATATTCTTCCGCTTGTTTTTAATTCCAGAACAGTCAATTACAAGGTTATCGGCTTTTTCAGCACCATGTGGAACAACGGCAGGACTTCACTTGTTTCAGACAAATATCTTAAGCTTGATTCCGGTGTTGAACGCTACAATGCCCTTTATGTAAAGACAAGCGGTAATCCCGATACCGTAATGGAAACAATTAATGAACATTTTTCCAGATCATGGCGGTGGTTAAGAACATTGAATACACTCCAGGATCAGGACAAGGAAAGCAACAGTCAGATGATGGACATGCTTACAGGTTTTTCCATAATGGCGCTGATTATCGGAATAATCGGTGTCTTTAATAATTTTCTTCTTGCCTTCATCGACAGGAGAAAAGACCTTGCCCTTTTCCGTTCACAGGGTATGAGTAAAAAACAGATGATTAAAATGATTCTTGTGGAAGCCTTCGCTGAAGGCCTGCTTGGAGCCTTGACAGGTCTGATAGGCGGTTTTCTGATGCTTGTCATTATTCCCGATCTGCTAACGGCTATGAATCTTTATCTGCCGCTTCATCTTTCTCTTGGTCTTTGTCTGTCATTTATAATTATCGGCACATTGATAACGCTTACCGCTGCAGTAAGCCCGGCTTTCAAGTCGTCAAAAATGAATACTATCGCTGCTTTGAAATATGAATAAACGGAGTATGATATGGGTTTTATTATCGAAACAAAAAATGTTTTTAAAAACTTTCAGCTTGGGACCAATACGGTGGAAGTGCTGAAGGATGTAAACATCAGTGTCGACAAAGGCGAGTTTGTATCAATTATGGGTCCGTCCGGTTCCGGGAAGAGTACACTGCTCTATCTGCTTGGAGGACTCGATTACCCTACTTCCGGAGACATCCATATTAATGGCAAAAATCTTTCAGAAATGAAAGACCAGCAGACCAGCATATTAAGGAGACGTGAAGTCGGTTTTGTTTTTCAGTTTTATAATCTTGTTGCAAATTTGAATGTTGAGGACAATATTATGCTTCCTGCTCTTCTTGACGGAATAAGAACAAAAGATATTAAAAACCGGCTTAATGAAATACTTGAAACTGTCGAACTTGCCGACAGACGAAATCATACACCGCGGGAGTTGTCCGGCGGCCAGCAGCAGCGTGTTGCGATAGCCAGGGCGCTTATTAATGAACCTGATATAATTCTTGCGGATGAACCAACAGGAAATCTCGACAGTCATACCGGGGCGGAAGTACTTGAACTTTTGAAAAGCATCTGCAGCGAAAAAGGAAAAACCATTGTAATGGTTACTCACTCCAGAGATGCTGCTTCATACAGTCAGAGGATAATCAATGTAAAGGATGGAATTATATGCTGAAAAAAATGCCAATTATCACAATCATTATTTTCTCCGCTTTTTTTACAGGCTGCGGTTCGGGGAATAACGAAAACCCGATTCAGGGAACTGAAACCGAAAACAATGAATCGGAACAGAAAAATATTGATGTTTTCGGGATTGTAACTGCAGAAAAAACCCGGAATATCAGTTTTGATTTCGGCTGCCGTATTAAGGATGTATTTGTACGTTCCGGAGAAACTGTTAATAAAGGCGCAAACCTTATTGAACTTGATCTGAATACTTTTAAGCTGGAAATAGACCGGCTGAAACAGGAAATGGATATTATTGATATGGACCTGAAAACTGCAGATGATGAATATCAGAAAAACCTTTCCCTTTCCAAAGAAAAGGCCATTACCCAGAAAACCCTTTCATCATCCTATTCATCATGGAAAAAACTCGAGTCCCAGATGACACTGAAAAAGCAGGAATATAATCTGATGTCATCCCGACTCAACAGCCGGTATCTTTCAGGAAGTAACCTGATCTGCCTTTACAATAAAGGAATTGTAACTGAAATAAATCTGAATCCCGGGGATTTTGCTCCTGCAAACACCAGGCTATTAAGTATTATTGATTTCGATGATCTTACTGTCCAGGCCAATATTCCCGAAGAGTTTATCGGCGACATCCATACAGGCAGTATTGCTGAAATAGTCCCGCTTGCTGACAGGGACAGAACATATACAGGCAGAATTACATTTATTGCGCATACTGCAAGAAATCAGGGCGGAGAAACCATTATCCCTGTCCTGATTGAACTAGATGAACCTGATGATTTCCTTATACCGAACATCAATGTGGATATCAAAATATTTATAGAAGATGAGAATACCTGATAGAAGGAGTAATATGATAATTTTCTTACACATATCATCGTCCACCATTTTTTCTTTCTATATTGAGAAATAATTCAACATACAAATTTCGCAATTGAAAGGAAAAATGCGTCTGTGTATCAAAATAAAATTAACGTTCACATACTATTTTCATGAAACATCATTCAAATGCCTGCTAAATCAATATCTCTTGTTTTTACATTTTTTTTCATTTCTATATAACCTTCATTTCCACAGGCAGCAATTCTGTAATTTCCTGCCGGACCTGAAAATTTGACAGAACCGTTTGCATCAGCTTTAATTTCCTTTTTCTGAAAACCCCATTCCCTGTTAATAAGTCTGTCAAGCGTATGATATGCAGGTTTTGCAGAATGGTCCCTGCGCATAAGTCCCGAAGGCGCCTTGAGCCATAATCCGTCAAACAGGTCCCACCAGACGATTGATTCCACAGACGGATGAGCATAAAGCTGTGAATAAAACTCCTCAACCTGCCTGCTTTGTCTTTCCTCGCCTTCTTCCGTACTGGGCCAGTCTTCGATTTTTATATCATTAAGATCATTGTAATGTTCCTGCGGGAAATCACCGGAAATTATTGTATTCTCGGTAAAATGGAGGGGAAGGCCGAATTTTGAAAACCTGTCAAGGACTCGGGCAATATACTCAGTTCCGAAATATCCCTGATGCTGATGCGTCTGCAGACCGATAACATCAATCTTACAGCCTTTTTCAAGGAGCGACTCAATCACCCGTTCATATTTTTCCGTCAGATTAAAATCATTTATTAATAATACGGCTTCAGAGTTTTCTTCCCTGGCGGCTTTGAAACAGTCAACAGCAAGTCTGTCCCGGCCGTATTCTCTGGCAATTCTTGTTACCGCATTATTATACCTGTCATATACAGGCATTATCACAGTTTCATTAATTACATCCCAGGTATCAACAAGACCTTTAAACGTATTAACTTCGCGCCTTATCCGGTCCATCTGCTTTTTATAGATTGTTTCGTTATCATATTCCATAAGCCAGGGAGCGCAAACTGTATGCCAGCACAGAGGATGTCCTTTAAGTGTCAGGCCTGCGGCACTGGCCCATCCTGCTGTCTCAAGAAGCGGAAGTTCTCTGGTACTTCCTTCTTCGGGTTCATATATCCCCCAGTAAAACGGCAATGTTGCGGCATTAAATACCTTAAGG
>CAZKOK010000230.1:0-5485 GCA_964554355.1 uncultured Spirochaetia bacterium
CCGCTGGCAGGCAAGAAGATCCGCATCCTGCCCTACTACAGCAACTTTTCCGGCCAGCCTTCTTTCAGCCAGAAGGCTTACAGCAGCGCCTGCAAGCATGTCATTTGCAGCTGAAATCGCTTTTATATCAGGGTACTGGTCAAGCACAGGTTCTATTTTTTCTCTTGCTTCGTCAAAACTCCATAATTCAAGCCATATTTCCTCAACAATCTCAATATCACCGGACTTGATATAAGGATACAGAACTTCATTCAGGCCCTTGTTGACTTCAAAACTGTTATTATCTCTTACTGATCCATTTACTATAAGGTATTTCCCTTTGGGCACTTCCGAGACAAGTGCCCTGCCGAGAAGCCTCCCGACTTTACGGTTGTCAAAGGAAACATAACCGGAAATGGGAACTCCCATGATCGGTCTGTCATAGGATAATACAGGGATCCCGTCATCCATAATCTTTTTAATAACACCTGCCAGGAGTTCCATATCCTGAGGAATAACAACCAGCACATCAATATTCTGCTTTTCAAGGTACTGAATCTGGGGGATCTGATCATAAGCTGTCCCCGGTGATTTTGCAAAGATTACATCAGCACCCAGCTCCCTGGCTACATTGGTAAATATCTTGATATCCCTGTCCCATCTCTCAAGCAGAAATGTTTCGGTAGCAGCGGAAAAACCGATTCTTATTTTTTCGTCCTTTATTTCCTCTTTTTTACAGGATAAAAATACAGTTATAATTACTGATATAATTAATCCGGCAATAAAATATCTTCTGGCCACCTTATAACCTCCTTTTTATATATTCCGAAGGAGTCATATTCATGTATTTTTTAAATATCCGGCTGAAATAATTGGGGTCCTGATATCCTACAAGATATGATACTTCCTTCACCGACTGGTTTTCATCCTTAAGAAGCTTCATGGCAATATTCAATTTATATCTGTTCAGAAAATCTATAAAGCTGGTATTCAGGTGGTCAGAAAAAAGCCGGCTCAGATAACTCGTTGTTACCCTGCATTTCTCAGCCACATCGGAAAGCTGAATGGGATTTGAATAATTTTCCCTTATAAAATCCAGTGCTATTGAAAGAGGTTTCGGATATGAAACAGCTCTGTAGGATTCCAGGAATCCCTGAAGCCTTTTTAAAACGCCGGAAGACCAGTCCCGCCATTCTTTTATGGTTTTCAAAGGCATTATTTCTTCAGCCGGATAGATTTCGGTATTTCCCGAAGATATCGAGTAATTTGCCAGTTCTTCTGTTATAACAGTGAACAGCGCCACCATTTTTCCTTTGGCTATATCAAAATCGTATTTATTGAATACATCAAGCCAGTAACCTTCAAACAGCTCCTGGCTGACAAGTGAATCCGGAGACAGAAATGATTTGCTGATTTTCCTTATTCTGTCTGATTCATCGGATGCTTTTACATTTCTTTTTATCAAACCGGAATGAAGCTCTTCGCTGGCCTTCAGATAGGACGCGGAAAGCAAAGAATAATGGCACAAATCACCTTTTCCTATATCAATTTTATAATTACTGAATTCCCCCAGCAGCGACTTAAGATTGTTATCAAGATACTTCAGATCATTGCTTTCGGGAAAAAGGACTATCAGCCTGCCGGCCAGCTTAAGCGAAAAACATTTGTTCTTGTACTGGATCCGGTCAGTCAGTTTGCTGTAAATCTCATTTCTCAGCTGGTCCGATATATTTCCATCTGTCTTTATAATATAAACCTGGGCCTTTTCCGTATTCAGAGAATGCATTGCGGAAAAACTCTGCCACTCTTCCATAGAAGGACTCTGCCATGCCAGATTGGATAGAAGCCTGTTTGTCTCATCGTCCATACTTTTTTTCAGAACCTTGACATTATGGGCAAGCTGACTGCTTTTTTCTTTTCTGGACTCAAGATGCCTTTTTACTTTCTCCAACTCGTCGATCAGAACCTTTTTCGAAACCGGCTTAACCAGATAGCTGAAAACACCAAGAGGAATAGCTTTCTGCGCAATATCAAATCTTTCGTATGCAGTTGCCAGAATGTAGATTATGTTCGGAAAAGATTTCTGGATCTGCATGATTGTTTCAATACCGTCAATTCCTGACATCTGAATATCCATAAACACAACATCCGGTTTTGTTTCCGGCACAAGCGCTATTGCTTCCATTCCGGATCTTGCCTTTCCGCAGAGTATAAAATCCTTTACATCCTTTTTCAGAATGAAGGCAAAGCTGTCAAGAACCGGCTCTTCATCATCAACTATCATAACTCGATACATGGTTCCACCTCTGTATGAATTCGTATTATGATCTCGGTCCCTTTGCCGGAAGCAGTAACAATGGAAATAACATCTTCCTGTTCAGGATAGAAAAAATAACAGCGCTGAATGACATTTTCCAGCCCCATTACTTTGGAGCTGAGCTGATAATCATGCGTATGCGGGACAAGAAGGGCTTTAACAGTTTTGTCGGGGATACCTACACCGTTATCATGTACTGAAATAACAAGAACAGGGTCTTCATAATTGACCTTTACAGTGACAGCACCCATCTTTTCAGGGTTCTTGAAAGCATGAAGAACTGAGTTCTCCACAAGCGGCTGAATTATTAACGCGGGGCATTCATGCTGATCCAGGAGTTCTTCCTGTACGTCAAGTTTCAATTCCAGAGTTTTCGGGAAACGGATCTTAAGGATATTGAAATAAGAAATCAGTCCGTCAATTTCGTTACGCAGAGGAACAAAAAACCTGTTTTCCCTGACATTATAACGGAACAGCGAAGCCAGATTTTCCATGAACTCAGCAGTTCTGTCCGCTTCTTCCACTATTGCCAGCTGAATACCTGTATTTATCGTATTGAAAAGGAAATGAGGATTCATCCTCGCCTGCATGGTATACAATTCCATTCTCTTCAGAAGCTGTTCCATTTTGAGATTTCTGACCCTTTCTTTCATTATCTGCTGTTCTATTTCTTTCTGTTTCTGAAGTTCGTTTATATAATGGTGTATACTATTTTTCATTTTGTTGAATGCATTCGCCACCTGGTCGACTTCATTGACTGTTTTAAGATGGATATCCGGAATATTGAAATTACCTCCGGACAATTTCATGGCAAGCTGCGACAGCTGATACATGGGGCTTGTTATTTTATTAACCATCTGAAGCAGAAGGACATAAACAAAGGCAACAGCTGAAAGGATAAGAAGCAGATTGTACATCTGGATATTCCTGAACAGTTTAAGAAAAGCATTGTATTCATTCAGCTGAACCCTGAACCCGTAAAGGCTGACCGCATCAATCCTTGCATTTATATAGTCATACAGTCTGCCGAGTTCTTCATAAGAACTTGTATAATCCTCGACTTTCCTTCCTCTCTTCATTTCTATAATCTGGTCTATCTTTACCAGATAGGATTCGATAAGAAAGAAAATCTCCCTTTTCATCAGTCCCTGTTCATCGGCTGTTACCGGTTTTTCTTCAGGTATTGATTCTTTTATAATTTCTTTTATAAACAGGAGTTTTGAAAGCGCATCAGAAGACGAATTGGAGAGATATCCCTGCATCGGAGACTGCAGATCCGACAGATGTGTCTGCAGTTCCTGGAGATACTGCTCGTCTTCAAAACGCTGATCTGCAATCTTCTGAAGGTTCATCGTAATCAGAAAAATAATGGAAACAAGAACAAGAAGACTGAAAATGCTGATCGCGAGATAATACAGAAGTTTCATTTTCAGAGAGTTTTTCACTGGGCATTCCCCTCTACAGGTTCACTGAAATCACTGTTCTTGTCGATTATGGTAACTCCCGTATCAACAAATGCCGATGTATATCCGCTTTTATTGATCTCATCAAGCGCAAGGACCGCATTAACACCTATCTGATACGGATTACGTACAATACTTCCGAGAATTATGCCTTTTTTTATGTATTCCCTGATAGCTTCATTGTCGCCGAACCCGATTATCTGAACCGAACCCACCAGATTCATATCAATCAGGGCCCTGACCGTAACAAGTGTATCGTTCGGATCTGTAAGCACTATCAGGTCAAGGTCGAACGGGAGTTTCATCAGTTCATATGCAAGTCTGTCAGCATCAAGCGGATTGAGACTTGTCTTGTCGCTTATAATTTTTTTTATCCTGTTGCCAAGCATGCTTTTAATGCCAAGTTCCACAAGACTCGAGTCAGAAATCAGACCCGGATTTTTATCGCTGTAGATAAGCGCAATATTCATGTTCCATTCGTTTATGCTCTGAGCAAGCCGTCCGATGCTCTTTCCGGAATCAAAACTGTTTGTGCCTATAAAGAAAGACTGCTGAGTATTTAAAACTTCGTTCTCAATCTGGACTATAGGTATTTCCGCTTCTGCGATTTTCAGAAGGCTGTTAACAAGAACATCATCATCTTTGTAAAGATAGACAGCTACTCCGTCAACACCCGAATAGGAAGCCATTTCGAAACTCAGCGGATCAGAATCAATTGAGTGGAAGGAAATTGAACATTTGATTCTGTTCGCTGTGTCTCTTGCGCCGTCCTTTACCTGCTTGAAAAATGAAGAATCAGAACCCGGCAGAAATATCGAATAATACCTGGTATTGGCTGATTCGGCAGTTTCCTGGCGCGCTATAAACGGACTAGAGACAACCATATTCACCGACAGGATGAGAAAAACAAGAAATGTGACACCGAAAAAAGGAGCCAGTAATTTTAAAAATCTGTTCACCACACAATACTAAAATTGAATTTGAGGCTTGTAAAGGGATAAAAGCAGGTTTCAGACTCCATTTGCGGTCTTATAATTCCAAAACCGGCCATTGACATCATCAGTTCAGAATATTATATTATAATTGGTTAACTAATTAATCAATTGTTCAGGAGATTATAATGGAAATACCAAAAGTCTCTGACATCATTATAAAAGAAATACTGAACATGATAAAAGCAGGAAAACTGAAGCCGGGCGAAAGATTTCCTTCGGAAAACATTCTTCAGAAAACAATGAACGTACCCCGGCCGCAGATAAGGGCGGCATACAGAAAACTGGAAATATTCGGCATTACCGAAACAAAACCTCAAAGCGGTACATATCTTGCTGATTTTTCTCCGAAAATTATTGAAGGTCTTTTAACAAATCTTGAAAGCATAAATGATACCTTTGACCCGGTTTCACTGTCAGACACAAGAAGAACACTTGAAATCAGGGCAGCAGAGCTTGCGGCAGAAACAGGCGACAGAAAGAACTATGCAAAAATAAAAAACGCAGGAAAAATATTCATCAGGAATTCCAGACAATCCAGAGCAATAGAGGACGATATTTATTTTCACCTGCAGATAATTAACGCTGCCGAAAACCCGGCATTAAGGGCTGCCTATTGTTTCCTTACCCCGTCATTTATCAAATTCTGGAAAGACCTTGATAATCTTGGTGAGAAAATAAATCCCCGTATCAATGAAAGCATAAGCGAACATGAACAGATAATTCAGGCAATT
>CAZKOK010000230.1:5495-6569 GCA_964554355.1 uncultured Spirochaetia bacterium
CTTCCGCAACCATGAAAAAGCACCTGGACAATACATACAAAACTGCCATATCCCTGTACGGCAGTATGAACGAAAGAGACATAAAATGATATTTACCATGCGCTGGTTCGGTGAAAATGATCCCATCGGACTGGAAAAACTCAGACAGGTTCCGGGAATCCAGGGTATTGTAAGCTCCCTCTTTAATATACCGTCATCAAAAATTATCCCGCTGAAAGAATTGCAGAAACTGAAAAAAAAGATAAATTCATTCGATTTTTCTTTTGATGTATTAGAAAGCATCCCTGTACATGAAAACATCAAGCTTGGAATGCCGGACAGGGACAAATACATTGATATCTGGATTGAAAGCATGAAGAACTGCGCGGCAGCCGGAATACCTGTAATCTGTTACAATTTCATGCTTGCCTTTGACTGGATCAGGACCGATCTGCGTAAAAAACTGATTGATGGTTCCTGCAGCATGAGTTATGATCACGATCTTCTTGATAATTTTGATTTTACAAAAGAAAGAATTGCATGGGCAAATACCTATACCACCGAATCACTGAAAGAGATGATGGACGCATGCAGAAAAATCAGCCGGGAAGAGCAGTGGGGAAATCTTCTGTATTTCCTGCGGAGAACAATACCCGAGGCCGAACGTCTTGGAATAAGGCTGGCCATGCATCCCGATGATCCACCATGGGATGTCTTTGGGATAAGGCGAATCATGGGCAGTGAGGATGGGATCAGACGGCTGGTTGAATCAGTACCAGGCAAATCAAACGGACTCATAATATGCACGGGCTCTCTTGGAGCTGATCCCGCCAATGACATGCCTGCCATAATATACAATTTCAGGGAACATATACATTTCATGCATGTGCGTAATGTAAAGATTACCGCACCGAAACATTACCATGAAGTTTCTCACCTGAGTTCCGAAGGAAGTCTTGATATATATGAAATAATGAGAGCTCTATATGATATCGGGTATTCCGGGCCGATCAGACCGGACCATGGCAGGGATTTATGGGACGAAAAAAGCATACCAGGATCTGGCCTTTTTGACAGGGCAATTGGAATGTCATA
>CAZKOK010000231.1:0-6562 GCA_964554355.1 uncultured Spirochaetia bacterium
CATTATAAATACGCATGCGCCGCGCTTGACAAAGGTTTCGATATTATCTGCGACAAGCCGATGACCAATACCCTGGAGAATGCCGAAAAACTTCATAAAAAAGTAACGGAAAGCGGTCTGGTTTTCTGTCTGACCCACAATTATACAGGATATCCGATGGTCCGCCAGGCAAAAGCAATGACTGACAACGGAGATCTGGGCGAAATAAGGCTTGTTCAGGTCGAATATGTTCAGGGAGGAAAAGCCGCAGCGAATGATCCCGATCCTTCTGCCGGCCCTCTGCCCTGGAGATACGACCCTGTAAAAGGAGGACCATCCCTGGTAATGGGAGATATCGGGACACATGCGCATAACCTGCTCAGGTTTATAACCGGGCTTGAAGTCTCGCAAGTCTGCGCTGAAATCGGAAATATAGTCCCGAACCGGCTTGTACACGATTACGCCGGTGCCCTGCTCAGATTATCCAACGGGGCCAGAGGCAGTTTCTGGGTGACTCAGGCGGCGGCCGGAATTGAAAACTGTCTGAGTATCAGGGTCTCGGGAAGCAAGGCCAGCATCGAATGGATGCAGGAAATCCCCCAGATCCTGCATTTCAAGCCGATTGACGCCCCGGCCCAGATCCGGACCCCCAACGGCCCGGGCACACTGCCCTTTGCCGCAAGGTCGACCCGCATCGTCAAGGGCCATCCCGAAGGTTTCCCGGAAGGATTTGCCAATATTTATTCCGACGCAGCCGAAGCGATCACAGCCCGCAGAACGGGGACAGACCCCGATCCGCTTGCCATGCACTTCCCCAATTCCCTGGACGGCCTGTTGGGTGTAAAATTTGTGCACAGGGTCATTGAATCAAGCAATGCGGGAGGAAAGTGGATCAGCTGCTGACCCTTTCCTTTTTCAGCGAATTTCCTTATCTCAGCCATATTTCCGACATATTCAGCGAAAAGACTCCTTAACAAAAGGAGAAAATCAAATGACTGTAAAAAAAGACACAAAACGTAAAAATGTTTTCAGGACAATACTCAACCTGCTTAAGCGGATCTTCGGCAATAAAAAAAAGCTGATAATAACTGTAATCCTGACTGCAGTCATAATCGGGGCTGCGGTATTTATTATAAAAGCCGATTACCTTGTTCACGTATCGCCGGGACAGAGAGGAGTCGTATTCAACCGATTCGGCGGCGGTATTTCAGACAGAATTCTCGGAGAAGGGACCCACATTATTGTTCCGGGTTTTCAGACCGTATACAATGCAAAGATTTCAAGACAGTCCGCCCATATTGAAAGGATAACAGCCGATTCAAAGGAATTTCAGGATGCCGCGCTGTGGCTTAATGTTGAATTCCGGATAGATGAAAATGCGCTGCCCCGCCTGTTCAGGATGTTCGGAGTAATAAGTTCAGAAAACCTTATCGACCGTTATATAATTCCAAACACCAATGAAGTGACAAAGAATATCATTATCAATTACCCGATCGGGGAAATCCTTGTCAAACAGCAGGAAATAAAGGACAAGATAATAGAAGAACTTAAAAAAGTGCTTTTTGAGTATTTCATTATCGTGATAGATGTGGATATTGAAAATATAAGACTTGCCCCTGCATTCAGGGAAATAATGGCCTCGATAGAATTCGCCGAATTCGAAAGGAAAAATGCAGAACTGCAGATGGAAATAGCACGCAGGGATGCAGAACAGCGTATTCTTGCCGCGGAAACATCCAAACGTGAAAAAATCCTGCAGGCCGAAGCAGAAGCCGAATACAACCGGCTGATAAGCAGCCAGGCAATCAACGACGTGATGCTTGAATACAAAAAACTCGAAAACAGCCGCGCCGCAATAGACAGATGGAACGGACAGCTGCCGCAGGGACTTGGAGATGTAAGCAGCTGGCCGTTCTGATAAAAGCATATGATACAAGGACAAGACCTCACGCTACGACGCAACGAGGGGGAGCGACGCTACGGTCGTTAAAATATTAGAAATCTTTAATAACCACCGTGAAATAACAATACTTCACGGTAGTCCTTAAATTTTACTTTTTACTTTACCACCGTAGCGTCGCTTTCCCCTGTAGCGTTCTCTGCGTGAGGATTTTCCCTTGCCTGTACAGGATTTCCATATATAATTACCTTTATATCATGAAGGAAAAGACTGCGATCATCTTTGATATCCAGCGTTTTTCAATACATGACGGGCCGGGTATACGCACTGCTGTTTTTTTCAAGGGTTGCCCGCTGCGCTGTGTCTGGTGCCAGAATCCGGAATCGCATCTGAAAAATCCGCAGATTGCCTGGTATGCCGAATCATGTTCGGGATGTATGAGCTGTAAAGGGGTCTGTCCCCAAAAAGCTGTCAGAAAAGGAAAAAAGCGGATTGATTTTTCACTCTGCAATAACTGCGGAAAATGTGCAGCTGTGTGCGGTACCGGCAGCCTCAGGATGATTGGAAGGGAAATTACTGCTGAATCTCTTACTGATGAAATTATCAGGGACAGAAGTTTTTACGATGAATCCGGCGGAGGGATTACCCTTTCGGGGGGAGAACCGTTTGTTTACCATGAATTCCTTCACGAATTCCTTCCTCTGGTTAAAAATGAGGGTGTTCATGTCACTGCGGAAACCTGCGGCCTGTTCAGCATGGAAGAGGCTGAACCTCTGTTTTCCTTTATTGACCTTGTCTATTTTGACCTGAAAATAATAAATACCAATCTGCACCTGGAATATACCGGCAGCGGCAACAGAAAAATTGCAGAAAACTTCAGATGTCTCGTAAACAAAGGAACAGATGTCCAGGCGAGAATACCTATAGTTCCCGGAATAAATGACAGCGCTGAAAACCTTGAAAAAACTGCAGCATTTCTCTGCGAAAACGGGTTAAAATCAATACACTGCCTGCCTTATCACAGGCTGGGAGAATCGAAGCTTGGCAGAATTGATACATCACTTATGCCGCTTGGAATCAATGAGTCCGGAAATTACGAATACGTTAAGGAAATCTTCATGCAGAGTGGTATTGATGCGGTTTTCTATTAACGTGTTTTTAATTAAAATGTATTTTGTTTTTTATACCTGAGGGAGTATATTCTACCTGTTTAAAAAAGGAGCTGGTATATGAAAAATTCTGTTCCGGATCTGCAAAATATTAACGAAATAAATAAAGAACAAAGACCGGAACGTATCGAAAGACTGAAAAATGCAGTCCAGTCTTCACAGCCCGGGGTCTGTCCCGAAAGGGCATTAATATGGACAAAATACTATAAAAAGAAAGAAAACCGCAAGAAGAGGCCGGCCATTCAGATTGCCGAAGTGATGCGCGAATATCTGATGAATAAAAAGATTACCATTTATCCGGACGAACTTATTACCGGGAATTATTCATCAAAGAGGGTCGGAGGTTCCATTTATCCTGAACTTCATGGAGTAATCGTTCTTTTCGATCTTTTTAAATTCTCACGAAGAAAAACCGCCCCATTAAGAATAAGCATGAAAGATAAATTCAGACTACTCGGAATCATGCCGTTCTGGCTGATGCGTTTTCTGGGATGGAGGGCATACCCCGATTTCCTTAAAAAAATAGATTTTGTAATAAATCAGCTTCAGGCCCATTATTATTTTATCAACGAGACAGGCGGGATTGCCCATTTCGCACCCGATTATGATCTTCTTCTTAAAACCGGAACTTCCGGCATCATAAAAATGACCGAGCAGTACGAAAATTCCCGGCCGCTTTCCGAGAATGAACATGACTTTTATACTGCAGTTAAGATTGCCGCCAGGGCTCTTGCAGATTTCGGCAAACGGTATGCCGGGAAGGCCCTTGAAATGGCTGATAAATTTCCGGAAGGGGATATGCGAAAACGGGAACTTGAAAAAATAGCGGAAGTCTGTACAAATGTTCCGGAAAAAGGCGCCGAAACTTTCCAGGAGGCCCTGCAGTCGCTGTTTTTTGCCCAGATTGCCGTTAATCTTGAAAGCCTTGATCAGGGGATCTGCCCGGCAAGAATCGATCAGTACCTTTTTCCGTATTACGAGCACGATATTAAAAAAGGAATCATTACAAAAGAACAGGCAAAAGAACTGCTTGCGGCCTTCTGCATTAAATTCTCGGAACTTGTTCCTGTTTTTTCGGAGCAGATACAGCGTATCCACGGCGGCATGTTCAATGGACAGGTCGTTATTGTAGGCGGAGTTGATGAAAACGGAAAAGATGCCTCAAATGACCTTACATACATGCTTCTAAAAATAATGGATGAACTGAGGATGCGGCAGCCCAATTTCCATGCCCGTGTGCACTCCAAAGCCCCTGAAAAATACATGGAAGCGATAATTGAAAATCTGGCCGCCGGAAGCAGCTCACCAGCCCTTTACAACGATGATGTAATAATAGAAACCCTGATGAAAAGGGGGTATTC
This sequence comes from uncultured Spirochaetia bacterium, assembly GCA_964554355.1. Classification (GTDB taxonomy): domain Bacteria; phylum Spirochaetota; class Spirochaetia; order CAZKOK01; family CAZKOK01; genus CAZKOK01. The sequence continues at coordinate 4,410 of CAZKOK010000231.1, forward strand.
CATGAAAGACGCAAGAAACTACACTTCTATCGGCTGCGTGGAACTCGGGACCCCGGGCAGGAGTTTTTCATCCACTGATGCAGCGCTTATAAACCTGCCGCTGATCCTTGAGCTTGCACTGAACCAGGGGAAACGTTTCGGGCATGGGAAAAGATTCGGAGCAAAGACCCCGCCCATAAGTGAAATGAAAACAATGCAGGATGTGGCAGACGCCTTTTCCGTGCAGATGAAACAGATGATCGCCCGGCTTTCAGCCCATCTTACCCCGGTGGAAATCGCCAACCGGGAACTTCATCCGACTCCGCTTTCGAGTATGCTTTTATCCGGCTGCATCGAAAAGGGCAGATGCTCTTCTGCCGGAGGTGCAGACTATAATTTCTCGGGGATCCAGGGTGTCGGACCGGCAGATACGGGCGATTCACTGTATGCAATAGAGAAAGCAGTATTCATCGACAGACAGATCAGCCTTCAGGCACTCGTTGAAAACCTCAGAAATAATCACAGAAGTAAAAACCTTCGGAATTATTTGAAAGGGCTGCCGAAATTCGGCAATGACAATCCGGATGCCGACAAATGGACTGTATTCGTTATTGATGAATACGAAAAAGCCCTGTCAGAGTATACAAACAGCCGCGGCGGACAGTATGTACCCGGACTCTATTCGGTTACGGCCCATGACTTTTTCGGAAAGATAGCCGGCGCCTCGGCCAACGGAAGAAAAAAAGGTGAAGCGTTTGCTTCCGGCATAAGTCCCGTAAACGGGGCGGACAAATCAGGTCCCACCGCCATGATCAATTCCGTAAACAGGATAGATTTCAGCAAAATCGCCAACGGCATAAACCTGAATATGAAATTCGATTCAACCCTTCTGGAAAGTCCGACGGGAAAAACCGCCCTTAAAAACCTTATCAGGACGAATTTCAAAACCGGCGGCATGCAGGTCCAGATCAATTCAATAAGCCCCGAAATGCTTAAGGCTGCCAGAGACAATCCCGGCCTCTACCCCAACCTGCTCGTCCGCGTCTCCGGCTATTCCGCCTACTTCAACGACCTTACGCCGAAGATAAAGGATGAGGTAATTGCCCGCTCAAGCCTGAGTGTATAATCCATAAAATACCTCACGCGACGACGCTACGAACCGGACAAATCAATAAAATTCCAATGACTTCCGTGAAAAAAATATATTTCACGGAAGTTACTAAATCTAAATTATATTGAGACCCCCGTAGCGTCGTCGCGTCGTCGCGTGAGGTCTTTTTGATTCAAAGTTTTGATGGATATGTTACTTTGCCTCTTCAGCAGCGTAGTAATTATATGCCCGGAAGGGCTGATACTGATTAGTTAAGAGGAATGAACTTATGAAAAACATAAAGCGAACCATTTTTATTATCCTGATATTGCCGGCATTTTCCCTGCCCGTTTTTTCAAAGGGAACACCGGAATGGGAACAGCCGGATGTTCCCAGGCTTGACAGTTTTTCTCCCGATGTTCTGAACGGATATTCCGGAAAAAACGATATAATGGAAGATCTCAGACGGATCGGCTATGAGATGCTTTACAATTATACAATGAACATGCGCTGGTACTGGGAAGACGGCTGGTACGGTTACAGGGGTGTTGAAGAAAGTGATATGCTTGCCCAAGATGTGCCTGAATCCGAATCCCAGGTTCCAGGATCAACTGCTGATGAAAGCACGGCCGGGAATTTCGATCGTGAAGGCTATGAGACAAATAACCAGGTTGAAGGCATATCAGAAGGCGATATTGTAAAGTCCGATGGAAAATTCATTTATATAATTTACGGTGAAGAACTGATTTCATTCAGTCTGGACGGCCGGATAATTTCCCGCGTTAACCTGAAAAGCGGTTATTATTACAACAACCTGTATCTATATAATGACCCGCAATTTCATAATAATTTTAAATAAAGTATATCATCCGGAAATAATATAAGGAAATCTTTTTACATAATGATAACCGATACTTTTGTATTGTGATTTTCACACACCGCCTGTATCTTTATTTGAAAAACCCCGCGGCCTTTCCCGATTAAGATCCGGAAAAACCATGCCGCGAGGGATACGGAATTTTATGCCGGGAAAAAGCCGGTAAGTGCGGATTTTACTGTTATGGAAATTCATAAAGGAATTCAG
>CAZKOK010000232.1:0-6557 GCA_964554355.1 uncultured Spirochaetia bacterium
TTATACCCCAGTTCATTCGATTTCTGCGCAATTGCGGTTATCATCTCCGACCAGTATGAACCGTTAAGCGAATAACTGGCTTCATGCGGAATTATCAGACCGATATTACCTGTTTTCCTGAAAGCAAGGGCCTGGGCTGAAAAGTTCGGCTCATACCCAACTTCCTCAACAAGTTTGAGAATGCGTTTTCTGGTCTTTTCACTTACACCCGGCTGTCCGTTCAGGGCCTTGGATACCGAACCTTTTGATACTTTTGCAAGCTTTGCTATTTCTTTAATTGTAATTTTCATAACGATGCTGATATAATACCCGCTTTCCGTTTATAAATCAAATGATAATTTTGCTGCAATTTTATCAATATATCAAAGACTCAATTTATATTACTCACGCTAAGACGCAAAGGGTTTTATGGTTACAAAAGCCCCTGTAATTTATTTGAAATCTCTATGTTTTGGGAAATTTTTATTTTTTTAAACATTTTTACAATACTACATTGTAAACTGCTAATTTACCGGTTAACGGATTTTTCTTGGCGTCCTTTTTCTTCGCATCTTTACGTGAAAAAAAATGTTAAAAGTTCCTGGTTTATTATCAACAGTGCAGTTTTTCATCCTGAAAAAATGTGATATCCTTCATTTATGACTGAAGAAGAAAAATATCAGAAATGCATGGAAGACATCGGACTGCTTCTTTTAAACACATCCGCCCTGTTCCAGAACATAGAACGGGACCAGCGGCGCAGCACAGGCTTTACCAGCTCGCAGTCATTTCTGATAACCATACTGCTTACAAAAGACAATATAAACAATGAAGAAATCGGCCGCCTGATGAGACTTGAAAAATCAAGCGTTTCGCGCATGGTCAAGATCCTCGTGCGCGACGGTTACCTTAAAAAGAAAAGATCGGCAGAAGACAAACGGGTGTACTATATTTCGCTTACTGAAAAAGGAAGAAAAACCGCACAGGAAATTTTTAATGCACGCAAGGAATATTACCGCAAAATTATCACCTATCTGCCGCGTGGACATGTAAGGGAAGTCATGAACAGCTCGCAGACCATGTATGATGCGCTGAGTATGGCGCTTAAGGAAAATGATGAATTATGAATGAAAAACACTGCTTTTTTTAAAATGTGTACGGAAATTTGCTTGATTTTGTAGTATAATATAAGAATAATATAAAATCGATTCAAAAAATGGAAAATATTCTGAAGCGAGAGGAAATAATGAAAATTTTCAGGTTTTTACTTGGGGCAGGATTGCTTGCGATGTTATTTGCATGCAATTGGGAAATTCCCCGGTCAGTGACTGTTAAAACCAGTCCGACACTACGCGTTCCATTGGGGACCAGAACAAACATACTGAACGGCATTGAAGGCTTCGATACGAATTCCATGCTTGATCCGTACACCGATCCCGGATCCGATCAGTATATCGAAGGGCTCAGCCTTATGGATGTGCCGTATGGCGATCCGGTCACACTTCTTTATAATATGGATATTATTGATGTTGCCCTGGATGATTTTGTGACAGAAACTTTTGATCCAAGCCGGATTCAGCCTGAAATTGATAGTGTCAGTTTTACGGTACCTGAATTTAATTTCCCGAACCAGTCAATTGATCTGGAGCCGATATCCGCAGATTATCTTGTTTTCGTACCGATAAACGTGCCCGGTATCCTTGAAGTAAACGGAACAGCGACTCTGCCCCCGATTGCAATCAGTTTCTCTGCATTCAGTACTGTAACGTTTGAAGAAGGAAATCTCGTGTTTGACCTGTCAACGGCAAACGGTACAGCCGGAATGGAAGTCGCGGTAAACTACGCCTCGGTCAGTTACGGGGGACCTTCCGATCTTGTTGCCCTGGAAACAATGCCTGTACCTCTGGATGGTTCCTTAAGTTTTGATCTTTCCGGGATTACCCTGTCATCGAATATTTCACTTAATCTCGATGTCGAAATCGCAAACGGCGGAGGGTCGGCGGAGACTTTTGATTTATCCGTACAGCCTTCTTTCAGCTCAACTACCACAATTTCATCGGCATCTGATATAACAATTGATGCTGTCGTGGATGGAATTATTGATATACCGCTTGATACACCGGACGAGTTTGTATCCGCAGAAATCGGAACCGGGGACTTTTCCGTAAATTTCAATTTTCCTGCCGCCTGGAACATTCAGACATATTCGCTTTCGCTGACGCTTGAACAGGGTGACGGAGCAGGCGGCTGGACAGAACTGTCCACGGTTTCCGACACAGACACTACTCCTGTCGTTTTCGATCTTTCCGGTCTGACAATTGACAACAACGATATGCGCATGCTGTATACTGCGACATTACTGTCAGCAGCAAATAGCGCCGATTTCACCACTCCGGCGAATGTCGGCAGCGTGACAGGCGGAATCAGCGACTTCACCATCCTTCAGATTTACAGTGAAGCGATCGATTTCAGCGAAACAGTCAATGAACCTATAGATACGGAAATAAACGATATGGTTGCCGCCGTGCAATTCGATTCACCCGTACTGATATTATCTGTCGACAACCAGCTGCCGATAAGCCTGCAGATAGTTATCGCTTCCGACGCCCTGCGTGTGAATAACTCGTTTCCATCTACAAGCGGCAGTAATGAAACATGGCCTGTATTCCTGCTTCCGGCCGGCGGCGGTGACGCAGAGGGGGAACTTTCAATACCGGAAACCCTTACGGAAATTGATTTTACCGTCAATGTAAGTTCACCGAATTATGACAGCGGAACAAATATCCTGACAATGAATGATGTCGCCCCCGGAGCTGTCTATTCAATGAGCGGAAGCGCATCCGTCGATCTTGAGCTTTTAAGCATTACGATCGACAAGATAGACGAGAGTTTTGAGTATCCCGATGTCGGTGCCGGCGATCCGGTCCTGGATCTGTCCGCCATGCTTGATATTCCGATTGACGGCTTATCATTTTCAGCCATTACAGCAACATTGCATAACGATATCGGTTCCCTGCCTGGCGATGCTTTCGGCATCAGGGTACATACAGATGACTACAACGGAGACCTTGAAGATGACTACCTTATCGGCAGTGCACTGGTCCCTGAATATCTTGACGGCACCGATATTCCTGTAAACGGATTAAGTGATATTATAGAGGCCCTTCCCTCTGATCTGCGCTTTTACGTTTCATACAATGTAACCGAGGTGACAATTCCGACAGACGGTTCGGGCGAACATATATGGGCCGAAATAGAAGCCGTAATGCCTTTGCAGATCGAAGTAACCGATCCTGCAGGGTATGAAATACTGGATGCGGATCTCCAGCCGGTAATTCCTGAGCTGGAAGAAGACCTGTTCGGAAGGACAGGCGGTGAAGATGATGAAACGATGAATGAAATCCTGGGAATGGCCGAATCCATATCACTTCATGCTGATATTACAAATACCACGGGAATGTCCGCCGTTCTGGAAATAAGCGATACGGAATCAGCATTCGAAACGAAAACATTCGCTCTTGAAAACGGCGAACAAACCATTACCATCGACAGCGATGATCTGGCAATAATGATTAATACGTTCCCGTTTACTCCCGAATTCCACATACTGATCCCTCAGGGCATACATTCATTTAACCAGGGCAGCGAAGCCAATCCGGCGGATATTTCTGTAACCGCATGGTTAGAAATTGTGACAGATGTTGAATACACAGTGGGAGGTGAAGAAGAATGACAAGCTCTGCAAAAAAACCATTAATAACCATATGCATCCTTATATGCTTATGTACAGCCGTATCAGCCGATCCGCTGCGGACCTGGAACCACGATTTCAATCCATCCCTGCTTGCCGTAAGCAGCAGGGAAACTCTGGACATTGGTCTCAGTGTTGATGCCCTGGCATCCAACAGCGCTCTCGGAATTGATGAAATATTCAAAAAGGAAATTGTAATTGACCTGAATAAAATCTCGGACGATCTGAACGGCGGCAGCCTGCTGCTTACTGCCGATATGTTCACCGAGGTACATGTGGTGCTGACCCTTTTCGGCATAAGTCTTGGTTTTTATGCCGGCGCAGATGGAATCGTCTCGCTTGGAATCCCCGGCGAGTTTATCGACCTGATTGCGAATGGAAATGCCGTAAGCGGAACAACCTCCGGCTCTGAAACTGTCTACGGCCGCCTTTTCTATACGGCAGGTTTATTTGCCGGATACAGGTGGAATGATTTTCAGTTCGGCGCCAAGCTCGGGGTTTTCGGTCCGCTGTTCTGTACTGATCCCGGCGCCAATTTCAATTATTCATTAACCACAAATGTTGTAACAGGTGAAATAACAGGCACAGCCCAGATGAATGTACCGTTTTATTCCTCAATAAATTTCAATGAAGCCGACCCGAACGAAATTTTCCAGGGAATGAACGGCTTTAATATCTCCATAGGGGCGGTAAAAGTAAAAGACAACAAGGCGATGTGGGGAGCAAGCATTTCCGGAATTACATTAAAAGTGGCGGAAGCACGCTACAAAACACTATTATATTCGGATGCTGAAATTTCAATTGACAATATCGCCGGAAATATAGATTCAGATGCTGCCAGCCTGCTTACCCAGGAACTTTCCGATTTCACATTCGAGACACTCGGCGATGGAAACTACACCGTATCAACACCTCTGCAGGCAGGCGGCTTTTACCGGCTCAGCGGATTCCCCGGCTTCATTGACTGGATCGCGCACGGAGAACTGACCTTTGACGACGAAGTACAGCTGAGACTCGGTGTAACAGCCGAAGGAAGCATCCCGGCACTGTCCTGGCTTTCCATCGGCCTTGAATACAACAGAATCAACTGGAATGCAGTGCTTGGCTTAAGGGCCAATCTGCACTACTTTGAAATCGGAATGAACCTCGGCCTGACCGCACCCGAACTGAAACACCTTTTCAACGCAAACGGCGTTTACGGTAAAATATTCATAGGAATGGGATTCTAAATACCGTAACCCCGGTGGCCCATCGACATCCCCGGGGCTCCCTTTCATTCACAAGATAAAACATCATCCCCGCGCAGGCGGGGATTTTTTTATGAAGACTCACGGGATGATGCTCACGCTACGGCGCGACGATTTTTATTGGGAGCGGAAAGGGCTTCCGGGTAGTATTAATTATAGTGAAATATGAATTGGGGTTCAGTTTATTTCTTTGTGGAATTGGGGACAGACTCAGCATTTTTTACATAAACGGCGATATATATCTTCCTTTTTCGGCAGTAACCTCATACTCTATTGACAGAATTCAAGTGTCTCCATCATCAAATGAATATTCAATCTCAATTGTAAATGTAAATTTATCACCGGGTTTTTTGTCTTTGAATATTTTCTGAAAATCTTCACCTGGTAATTTTATATCTTTAATAAAGGTCCAAAAATATCCATTCTGACTCAAATAACAGCCTGGGTCTTCAGGCTCTTCTATTATGCATTCTGGAAGTTTGAAGATTGTATCTTTTGATAGAGAACCATTTTTACCTTCATAGAAATATCAGACTTCAGTTATTTTAATTTGTTTATATGGTTTCTTTACAAATATATCAAATTGTAAGGTTGTTTTAAAACTATTTCCTGACTGCCTAAAATTAATAATTATTTCCTGTTCATATTTGCTTCCCGGCTCCAAACGTTTTGTTGCAGAAAAAGGAGGGGCGTCTCCCATTTGCTCAAAATCAAATACAACTTTTGGGTAAGCCTTACAGGAAATAACCAGCGATAAAAGTAATGATAAAAGAGCTGAAATTTAAAAATTATTTGATTTTAGTTTCATATTCACACCACAGAATATATTTTTTTAAGAAACAGCAAATAATCCCAATCCCCTCCATGCCTCTGTGGGCTCTGGGAGAAACCCTCTTCCACATGGATTCCCGCCTTCGCGGAATGACAAATTGGTCGCGGGATGACATTGCCTGAAGGAACACCCCCCGCCGACCCCTTTGTGAACTTCGTGCCCTTCGTGAGACATCAACCCGCTTCCACTAACGATCTGCAAACCCGGCAGCCCTTCACGCCATCACAAAAATCGTAGCGTCGTAGCGTGAGGCCTTATGGAAGCGTCTACCGCGAGACCGCACTCCGCGCCTTTATCCTGTCAATAACATCGAGCATCGAATCAAGGCCGATCGCTTCTATCGGATTATTCACATTCGAATCGGACCCGAAAGACATGATTTCAGGCAGTTTTATCTTGGCCAGTTCGGCTGCTATGCCTATGGCCATTTCCTTTTCAAGCCGGGCCCTTTCGGAAGGAGTAAGTCCGGCTTTTACGAGCAGGGCGTTGGCTTCGGCTTCGGCTTCGCGTTTTACGAAGTCGGCGCGTGCTTCGGCGGAGGCTTTTTCGGCATTAAGCTGGGCGACTTCCATTTCCTTCTGGGCCCGGACGACTTCGCGGATTTTGATTACTTCCTCTTCGGCTTTGGCCACGGCGATTTTGGCTTTTCCTTCTTCTTCGGCGGTTATTGCATCCTGGCGGGCAGTCTCTGCGAGTTTTACGGCGACGACACGTTTCTGTTCGGCATCACGCAGTTTTGTGATTGCCA